>CAZHXC010000079.1:0-2361 GCA_964536145.1 uncultured Spirochaetales bacterium
CATTACACCACATGGAGGTATTTTTTTCTACATGTCAGAATCGCTCAATTTAGGTTGTATGCAGAAAAGCGGATTACTCATCACCGGAGGAGAGGCACCCGGGAGAAAGTGGTTTGACCTTGTAAAAGAAAGGTTCGATATCGTTGTTGCTGCAGACAGCGGTTTACTTACCGCGATAAACATGGAGATCAATGCCGATTATATTGTAGGTGATATGGATTCTATCGGCGATAGGCGGGTTTTGGAGAGTTTTCCTGACGAGTCGATTTTCACGTACGAAAGAGACAAAGACTACACTGATACCGAGATCGGTTTATCGCTGCTACAGCGGAAAGGATGTGTCCGCAGGTGTATCATAGGCGGCGGCGGAGGGCGACTGGATCACCTTATCGGTATTCTGTCTCTGTTTGACAAAACGGATGCGCCGGATATGTGGATCACGGAATCGGCTGTTGTTGTGATGATACGCGATATATTTAAGCTCAGAGGTATGAACGGGAGAACGATCTCCTTCTTCCCCGTGGGTTGCGAAAAGAGCACCATGAAGTCAGAAGGATTGAAATGGCCGCTCGATGCGCTTGAATGGAAAAAGGGAGATCTGGGATTGAGCAATATTGTGACTTCGGATGAGGTGGAAGTAACGATGCGCACCGGCAGGCTCATCTTTGTAGGAGAACTCGAGACGCTAAGAGGTTTACCGAGATGACAGACCAATCGGTTTTCAGAGATCTGTCGAGGTATATGCCCGAAAAAGAACGTGAAGACCTCCTCAGGAAACTCAAACGGAGCCTGTATGTTCCTGAAGAGGTCGACGAGAGAAAGTATCACAGGGAGATAGACAGCAATGAGCGGGAGGAACGTCTTGCCACCGATCTCAACAAGATCTCCCTGATCTCCCGCATCATCCTCTGGTTCAAGAGCAAGCTGAGCGGAAAAAGCGTCAGGCAAATGTACCTGAACACCAGAATCAAAAGGCTCAAGAAAGGTATCGGATCGAAATATCCCGGATTGACGGGTTTTGAAACCAGGGATCTCAGTCCAAAGGTAGCTGAGCTGGTTTTCCGGGTATACACGCTAACGGTTCCGCTACGCGGCATATACAGGCGTATGTGGATGAAATCTGAGGACTTTGAGCATATGCTCCTTTACCTACTCGAAGGCCGTATAGAGAATCCCAAAAAAAATCTGGAAGATCTGGTAGCCCGGGAAACGCTTGAACAAAATTTCGCCGAGCGGGGGACTAAAGAGGCTATGCGAGAGCTCGTTGTGAACTCGCTCGAAACGTACTTCAATGCTATACCTCAGGAGGTGTTTCGGGACCTCGAACGGGATCTTCTGCCGGTTACGTATACAAAAGACCTCGTCCTGTATCAATACAAGTCTTTCTTTCAGCTGTTTCACTTTACTCCGCTCGATGAAGATCTGGGCAAGAAGACCTATTTTAAGAGCGCTTCCGCAATGCTTTGCCTGCAGCATCTGGAAAGACTTCATTCCGCCTTGAGCCAGGCGACATTGCTAAAGGACGCAAACGAAATCCCCCGTGACATATTGGTCTATATGACATGGCTGCGAAGATCAGAGGAGGAGGAAGAAACCGAAAGACTCACTGCAGGTTTACCAGACGATGAGTCAAATGGAGATGAAGAAAGTGTTTCTGTTGATACACCCGGCCAAGAAGTCGACAGCACTATTGAAGCGGAACTAAAGCGTCTGACGCAACAGGCTGTGGCGGTCTATAAATCTTTGCCGTTAGAAGGCCTTATAAAGTATTTCATGAAGGATCCTTACTATGAACTGGTGCATAGCGTGCCGGAATTGCGGCTAAACGAAATATACGTTTCGGTATTGCGTTTGCGGATACTCGCGGAGCTGGAAAAGATATTCCCGGAAATTCGCAGCAAGGTGGTGGAGAGGGAGATACAGGAGCTCTTTGAGGGTAAGACAATGATCAACTTCAGAAACTACCGTGAATATGAAAGCATCGACTATGAGAAGCTCGGGTTACCTTTTTTCAGGTTCACCAGGTCTGTGCATCTTCTGTTCAACTATGTCCGGCATTTTCACAAAGAATACATACGGGAAGCCGTGCAATTGCTCGAACGCGGCATACTTGCCCAGAGCAGGATTACCCGTGACAGGTTGATGCAATACGCTGCGGCGGTGGATGATATCGAAAACAAGACGGTCTCCTTTGATTATTCGCTTTCGCCGGATTCCGATGATGGAAAACTGTTTCAACGGTTGAGATTTACCCTTGCACAGGACAAGAGCCATCAACGGATGTTCAGAACTCTCGTTCTTCAGAAAGACCGGGAGGTGCAGGCGATCATTGATCGCGGCGTGGAAGCCATTATGGGTTTG
>CAZHXC010000079.1:2371-3612 GCA_964536145.1 uncultured Spirochaetales bacterium
CGAGATCATACACTCGAGGTCTGAGGCGATAAGTAGTCAGCTCAACAATCACTATTTTGTCAGAGGCAAGCCGGTTCCTCTTCAACAGATACTCGCGGAGCGAAGGGATCATCTTAAGAAATTCGGGGATCTTATCAATCAGGTCATAAAGCTGGAGAAAGGTTAGCCCGCGAAGGCTTTGCGAAGTTTTTGCAGAGTTACCCGTGGGTTTTCCACAAGTATCCGTTTGCCCGCTATGAGGTCGGCTATGCCCGTCTCCCGTGGATACCGCGGGATGATATGGAAATGCAAATGTGCGATAGAGGCTCCCGCATCGAGTCCCATATTGCATCCGTAATTTATCCCCGTGGGCGAATACTCTCGATCGAGAATGTCAAGCGAAGTGTTTACAACCTCGGATAGACTGTGCTGTTCTTTGGCGGTGAGCTCTCTTAGGTCTTCAACATGCCGTAGCGGGAAAACGATGATATGCCCGGGATTATACGGATATAGGTTCAAAGAGATATTGAAGAGATCGTTTTCGTAAATCGTAAGATTTTCAACGGCATCGGATCTTTCGCGGATGAGACAGAGAATACACTCGTCAGGTTTGGGGGCCTTTAGATAGGCTACTTTTTCAAAATTGTAGAAGTACTCCACTAAGGTTGCTCTCTCACCGGCGAATATGCGTCTATCTCTTCGAGGATACTGCCCATATCACCGTTTTTCAGAGACAGAAGCTCGAGGAGGGAAGGATACTCGCTTATCAGCTCTCCGTACTTTTCGAGCACATCGAAATACTGCTCCGCGCGAGTTTCCGTCCAGGTAATCTGGGAAAGCGCCTCTTCGTAGCTTTCCTTGCGGCTCTCTGAATACTCGAGGAAGAGCTCTTTTGCGGTGAGATAGAGCTCGAAATCCGGTATTTCGATATCGCGTATGGTAATGGCTTTGAACTCTACGTGAGGAAACGAACGTTCGAGATAGCCTGTGAGGTCTTCTGTGAGAGCATTGCCCATCGACGTGAGCGTGGAGGCGGCGTTTACATCCGTTGAACGCTCCCGGATAAAGGTTGCCGCCTTTGCAGAAACTCTGTTTTCTGTTTCGGCATGCCAGTTATCGAAGGTTTCCTCGGTCAACTCAGCGTTAGCAACAAGATCAGGCAGCGACTCGGGGTTGATGCCGTAGCTCACCGTGATATCAATTTCGAAATCGAAATCAGGCGACGGATCGAGTATACCTGAGTAAATGTCGCCGCTTGGCAG
>CAZHXC010000079.1:3622-9615 GCA_964536145.1 uncultured Spirochaetales bacterium
ACGAGCGGTGTGCGAGGTCAACGTAAACTTGTGCATGCTTAAGTTTGTAGGGAGGAGCCTCTCCCATCGCCAGACAAATTTGCCGGGTTCAGTGACCGTCTCGTCCCAACCGCCGGTTTTTGTAAAAATGACCGCGTAGGTGTTTTCGGGAAGTTGTATCTGTATCCAACCGAAATAAAAAGCCGTACCGGCGAGAATGATGAGAATACATACAATGACAATCAGCTTTCTCATGGCAACGAGTATATCATGACAGAATCCCTAGGGCGAGACAACCGCCGCTATTTGCGTGAGTTGCGATACTATTACATCAGGCTCTGTGTCTCTGCAGAGCTTGTGGTCTTCCCGGAGGCGCAGGGAACGGCTATCGCCCGCAAAAAGGCAGGTCTTGAGACCGAGGCGGGTGGCGGTGTACACGTCATTCAGCATGTCATTTCCGACATAGATGACTTGTGGAGGCAGAATACCATAGTTGTTTGCAAGCGACTCCAAAACCGGGCGGAAGATAGCTGTGGAAGGTTTTGCCTCCCCAAGGAGATACGAATACGAGCACAGCGATGATTCAAAGCCGGCGGCCAAAAGCGTCGAGCCAAGCTCGTATTCAAGCAAGGGCGCGGTAAAACTTTGGGCGTTTGAAACGATACCGAGATGAAAGCCCGCCTGCTTCAATTCATCAATTACAATGGGTGCCCCGGGCATCAGATATACCGGGTTTGCAAGCGCTTCGTACGTTACGGCAGCCTGTATGCATTGCTCCTCCGTCGGTTGCAGCGAAAGCCCGCGCAACACGGAGCTCCAGACCGATACGATTTCGACTTCCGGATAGTTGATCCCTTTTTGACGCGACGCCGCGTGCCGTTTTTTTATTTCCCCAAAGAATAGCTCTTCGGTCTTCCGGACAGCAGCCTCCTGCGGGTTGAGCAAGCCTGCGCGATCAATCGCACGTTGAAAGGCTTCTTTCCGTGAAAGCTCAAACGCGGTGCCCACGTCGCCGGACCCCGATATGAGAAGCGTGCCATAGATGTCAAAGAGGACGGTCTTTATGCCGTGTATCGCAGATAAACGGGGTGAGATTTCGCTCGGGAGCGGTTCGAGGGGTTTTCTGTATCGCGAGTGTATGTCGAACACGGCGGCACGAATGGAATCCATAGGTACACAGTATATAGCAGGCAACCGCGGCGACCGCAAGATACAGCCGCGCCTTCTCCGCTTCTCGCGCCCCGAACCGCGTGTGCCGCCCATGCGTCGCCCCGCAACGTTTCTAACGCGCGGGAAACCGCCCCTCCTCCGATATTGGACTAAGGTTAAGCTTTGTTCTACACTTTTCAAATGCGGGTTGATGAGCTGTGGCTCCTTATGGTTGTAGGTCGGGTAGCAGGTTTCTTGTTCACCGCTATTCTGCTGCTCACGGGCGTGTTCTTTCTCGGGAATGTGCAGGAGTTCACGAATCCTACGCAAATACTCGTCTTGAAGATGATTGATACCTCGAGCGAGGTCTTCCTGCTTGCCGCAGCAATATACATCATCCTTATCATCGTTGAGGCGATCAGGCTGAAACGTTTTTTTTACGGCAGGTTGCTATTGGCGCTTTCCGGCTCGTTGCTCGTATCGATTATGTTTGTGTTCTCTAACTTTCTCAATACATGGCTGTAACCAACGTAATATTTGTAGCGGATGAATGGCGAACATACCGATAAAAAATCTATGGGCAGATCGAAAAACCCACCTCTTCATGGTTGCTGCCGAATGTAAGTCCATACACAATGGTGGTTTTTCGCATCTGGCGATGTCAGAGCTACGGTTTTCCGAGGTGCCCGATATAACACGTGAGGTATTGTACATGGTGATGGCTGTTCGCGGAGCGGTCCAGGTGGAATCGAATGACCCTGGTCCGATTAAGGAATCCGTGGTGAGATTGATCGAAGAAATTGCCAAATCGAACCATATTGGAGAGGACGATATCGTGAGTATTGTCTTCTCCCAGACAAAGGACATAACCACGCTCAATCCTGCCACGGCATTGAGAGAAACCGGTTTTGCTCACGTCCCGCTTTTTTGTACCCAGGAACCCGAATATTCAGGCTCTATGCCCCGGGTAATCAGGGTGCTTGTCACGGTGGAGACCGAACAAAAACGAAAGCCGGTGCCCGTATACCTCGGCGGGGCTGAGAACCTCCGGTCTGATCTGTTCAAAAAGGAATGACGTGGAAAAATACGTTCCGCTGAAGACAACACTGGAAGTAGCCCGGCAGAGAAAGGCATGCAAAATTGCCGGAAACGCGCTGAGGTATCTTTTTCATGTCATACGCCCCGGGATTACCACAAAATATATCGATGAGGTATGCCGGAGCTTTATCGCCCGGATGGAAGCGAGGCCCTCGTTGCACGGATACCGCAATTACCCCGGAAACGTCTGTACATCTGTGAACAATGTGGCCGCCCACGGTATCCCCGGGAACTATGAGCTGTGTGTGGGGGACCTGATTACGGTTGACCTGACCGTGGAGCTTGACGGTTGGCACGGAGACACGGCCTGGACCTATGCCGTCGGAGAGATCGATAACGATTCGAGACGTTTGCTGCGCGCCGCATGGAATACCACAATGGAAGCGATATCGGCGGTAAGGGCAGGCATACGAATGGGTGATATCGGAAGCAATATCGCTCAAACCGCAAAACGATACGGCTGCTCGGTTCTCGACTCGTTTGTAGGCCACGGCATAGGCCATGATATGCATGAGGAACCGATGGTGCTCAACAGCGGCGAACCGGGCACCGGTGTTCCTATTGTCCCCGGTATGGTTTTTACCATCGAGCCTATCCTCTGCCTCGGAAAACCGGATGTTCAGGTTATGGATGATGGCTGGACAATCGTGACCCGTGATTCTTCAAAGTGCGCTCAGTTTGAGCACACCGTCGCGGTCTTCTCAAACCGGATCCAGATACTGACAAACACGCTTCACCGAGATATTCTCAGTCTTGACTTTCCCCCCGTCGTTTAATAACCTCTAAGCTCGATTTTGTTACGCCACCTTAGCTCAGCTGGCCAGAGCACGTGACTTGTAATCTCGGGGTCGTCAGTTCGAATCTGACAGGTGGCTTTTTTTTGGAACAAAGGCGTACAACTGAATCCGGCCAGATCGCCTGAGCGACCGGACCAGGCTATTTCTGCAAGCTCTACGTTCGCAGGCAGAACCCAGCATCTACCACAACGACTTCTCCGCTCATACTATCGTTTTTCGCAGTCATCACAACGGCCGCCGCCACATCATCGGGCTCGGCGAACCGCTTCAGCGGGTTCTCTTCCCGTGCATGCTGCTTTCTCTCTTCGGTATCCGGCTTTCCGGTGAGCAGAGTCCACCATCGGGTGGGCATTGTGCCGGCGGCCACAACATTTACGGTGATATTCGGAGCAAACGCCCGTGCCAGACACACCGACATGTGGTGGAGCGCCGCTTTGGAGGCGACGTAGGGGATGCTGCTTCCCTCGGGTCTGATGGCCGAGGAGGTGCCGATGTTGACAATCCTGCCGCCCCCCTGCTTCTTCATGATCGGTACGACCGCTTTGATGCAGTGAAACGGCCCTTTGACGTTTGTTGCGAGAAGATTGTCCCAATCGGAATCCTTCACCCCGTCCAGGTCCTCGAAGGGTATCAGTACCGAAATCCCGGCATTATTGACGAGTACATCGATCCGTCCAAACTCGTCGGTCACCTTTGACACCATCGTATCTACCGATTTGGAATCCCGCACATCAGCCTTGAAGGCGGCAGCCTTGACCCCGTGTTCCTTGATATCGTTGACCGTATTGTTGGCATCGCCTTCCGAGCGTGAATATGCCACGGCGATATTCGCGCCTTCGGCGGCCATCGCGAGCGAGATGGCCTTACCAAGGCCCGTACCACCGCCGGTGATCAGCACTACTTTGTCTTTTAAGTTCATTGCATCCTCCTCGATCTTATCTGTCGGTCCGGTATGATCGTACATGATTTTCGCAATCATTCAAGGATAGACACTACGCGATAGATCAGCCATAATGCCGAAAATCCAAATAGCTTACAAAAGAGGTTCTAGTAATGAAGGTTGCGGAAGCCATAGTTCACATTTTAGAAAAAGAAGGAATAACCGACGCCTTTGGCATTCCCGGCGCGGGCATCAATCCTGTGTATCAATATTTGAATACCTCCAAATCGATCAGCCACTACACGATGCGTCATGAGGAAGCGGCGGTTCACGCTGCCGACGGTTATTTCCGTGCGTCCGGAAAACTGGCCGCCGCTATCTGCACCTCCGGCCCGGGGGCGACGAATTTCGTGACCGGATTGTATACTGCCGATATAGATTCTATTCCATTAATCGCGCTTACCGGTCAGAACATAACGGCGTTGCTGGGAAAGGACGCCTTCCAGTGTGTCGATATCGCGGATATCGCCGCCCCGGTGTGCAAGAAGGCGTGGTGTGTGACCGATGCTGCGAATATACCTTCGGTATTTGCTGAGGCTTTTCACACCGCCAGAGCCGGCAAACCCGGCCCGGTTCTGATAGATCTTCCGCTTGACGTACAGCAGACTGAGATCGATTTTGATATCGATTCCTATTCGCCGCTCGCTGTTGAACCCGTAGAACCGGATCAACAGCAGATAAAAAAAGCCGTGGACCTTCTCCAATCCGCGGAAAAACCTGTCATGATCATGGGCGGCGGCGTGATTCTTTCAGAGGCCGAAAAAGCTTGCCTGAAGCTTGCTGAGTTTATGAAGCTTCCGGTGATCACCACATACATGGCGAAAGGCGGCATCCCGGAGGATCACCCGCTCAACGCCCAACACATGGGAATCCAGGTAGGAGCGTCTTCCATTGGTAATAAAGTGTTTCTCGATTCAGACGTTGTCTTGGGAATGGGCTGTCGCTTTACAGACCGTCATACGGGGGACATATCTGTTTACAAAGGAGACAGGAAATTTGTCCATGTAAACATCAAACCAAAGGAGATTGGCAAAATTATCGAGGCGGATGTCGGTATTGTTTCAGACGCGAAAGCTGCCTGTGACGCTCTCTTGGCCGAAGCCTCCGCTCGCGGCGGCGAGTGGGAAGGCGCAGAGCGGGTCAAAGAGCTTCCTCAGATGCGGAAGGCGGCCATGTTACAGCCCGGCGAGAACGGTGAAGGTATTCATCCGAAAACCGTATATCACGAAATCAACCGGAACTTTGGCGATGAGACGCTGTACACCACCGGATGCGGCAACAATCAGATATGGTCCGGCCAGTATCAACGGATCAATAGACCAAGAAAGTATCTGCCTTCCGGCGGCGCCGGAACGTTGGGCTTCGACATCCCCGCGGCCATAGGAGCATCGGTAGCGGCCGGAAAAGCCAAGACCGTATGCGTCATGGGTGACTTTGGTTTTACCTTCCTGGTGGAAGAGCTCGCTGTGGCCGCAAAACACAAGCTCCCGGTAGCCGTTGTCATTCTCAACAACGCCAACTTGAGCCTCATCAGACAGAACCAGAAGTACGCCTACGGTTATGAGTACGCCGTCGAGATGAAAGAAAACAAGGACTTGATCGACTACATCAAGGTGGCGGAGGGCTTCGGCTGCAAAGCCGAACGTGTTCTTGCCACGAAGGACCTGCCTGCGGCACTCGAACGGGCCGAGAAGGCAGACGGTCCTTATGTTGTCGAAGTCTTTGTCGAAGATGAAACCGACTGCAATATGGGTATCGCCATAGACGCAATCAAGGTGTTTATTTAGCCCGATGTAGGCCGTTTTTAACACGCCGTCCTGGCCCGGATTTGTGCCGGCCGGGACGGAAGTCTCATTGACCTGATTCTTAGTATTTGAAAGAGACTATCGATGGTGGTACTATTGCGGCCATCGATAGTGCCCGGATGATATGCCCCCACCGTCCGGAAGCTTTGCAATATCTGGAGGAGGGGCCCTTTCTATGGAATTAGCACCTCAACGCCCGCGCATGTTTTACGGCAACTATATTGT
>CAZHXC010000080.1:0-9605 GCA_964536145.1 uncultured Spirochaetales bacterium
TTCAGGCCCTCAAGGTCAACCCGTCATTGGAGGAAGCGGCCTTCAATCTTGCGGATCTGCAATTAAGGCTCAACAAATATGATGAAGCCGGCCGGACGATTGACACCTTTCTGTCCGAAAGCAGACACCCTCGTCTCGAAGCCATGAGAAAAGCGGTGAAAGACGAAACGGAAGTTGAGATAACGTGCGCCGGTTGCGGACGAAGGTGGAGCACAAAAAAAGTGGCTGATACACAGCCGAGAGTGAGAATTCACGGTGAGCTTCCCGACGAAGCACCCGCCGGGATGTGTTCCGCCTGTGGTAAAGTGTACTGTGTGGGCTGTGCAAAGCTTCATCTACGGGATGGAAGATTCTACTGCTCGAATTGCGGCGAATCTCTCAAGCTCCTTACAGACCATCTCAAGATCATCGTCTCGAGGTATGCCGAATGACCGAATGTGAGAAACCCACAGTTATCATCCCGTACCAGGGCGCATGCGAAGATGACAATTGCCGCGATATTTTCGTCTACCTCAGGCCTGAAACAAACGGGGTTCTCGTGGAAAGCTCACTCCTGCGGGTAATAGAGGTGAACCCGCTCTACAGAGACAATACCCAACTGGTGTATCTGGCTAACATCCCCGGCGGGTTCATCAAGAAGAACAGAATCATCGAAGATCATTACCGGTACAAAATGCCCTTCGCCCGGTACGGCGGCTCTATCTTTACCGAGAAGATGCGGGAACGATTTGAAGGGTATTTTGACGAAACCTGGGACGAGGAAAAGGTCATCGGCGCATATGATGCGCTCGAGGCATTGAAGCTGACCGAGGAGGAGCTGTTTGAAATACGCGTGCCGCAGGAAGAGGTGCTCAACATCAACTGTCAGGTGGTGAAGAAGATCAATGATCTCTATGTGGTGAACTATGACATCCCGGCGCTGCTTCACAAGAACAACTCTCAGACCGACATTGCGGTTATGCTGTTCAGATCGATGTTATCGAGGTCTGATTTTCACGCGATGATCGACGAAATGGATGAATCACTTGTCGAATGCGGGGTGATATCCAAGATTGGTTCTTTCAGAAGGGCGTTTCACTACTCCCGGGGGCCGTTTGAGCAGATGCTGGACGCCCGCGGTCACCTGTACACGGAAAACGGAGCCCATATCCCTTTAGAACAGATGCAGTTCTGTTCTTTTCTCCGCACAAGAGGTATCTTATGTAGTGAGATTGAAAAGGCACTTGACAATCCTATCATGACATTTCGCACGGAGACCGGCGAAATTGTCGAAGAATGTATCTATGTATACACGCAGGATGTCTCTTACCGGCAGGCATATGAAATACTGCTCTCATCACAGTCGCATTTCGTCACTTATCTGGCGGAACTATCACGGGAAACAACATGAAATTCAACGAACTTAATTTAAACGACAATTTGCTCAAAGGAATAGAAAAAATCGGTTTCAGCGAGTGCATGGAGGTGCAGAAGGAAACCCTCCCCAACACCCTTCAGAAGAAGGATGTCTATGTACAGTCTCAAACCGGCTCCGGAAAAACGGCAGCGTTCCTTGTTACGATTTTCGAGCTTTTTTCACGGGGTGAGCTATCACATAATCGATCTTTGATTGTAGTACCCACCCGTGAGCTGGCCGTGCAGATAGAACGTGAAGCAGCGGAGATCGGGAGTTATCTCCCCTATCGAGTCGGCAGCATCTACGGCGGGGTCGGTTACGGCGAACAGCTGCAGATGCTCAAGGACGGCTACGAGATACTGATAGGTACTCCCGGCCGTCTGATGGATCTCGCGCAATCAAAGAAACTCAATTTCCAGGAGATATCGATACTCGTCATAGACGAGGCCGACAGACTCTTCGATATGGGATTCCTGCCCGACATCCGCAAAATGTTGAAAAAGATGAGCTCGCGCCAGATGACCATGCTCTTCAGCGCTACCCTGAACACCAGCGTCTGGCAGGTTTCCTGGGAATACATGAATGACCCGGTTGAAATCAGGATGAATCCGGAGCAGCTCACAGTCGATGAGATCACTCAGGAGCTCTATCACGTATCGAGGGACGAAAAAGTAAACCTGCTCCTGGGAATTCTCAAAAGGGAACAACCTGAAAACGCTCTGATATTCTGCAATACCAAGTACGATGTGTACGATCTTGCCCAACGCCTGAGCCACAACGGCTACCCCTGTCGCTACATCATTGGTGACCTGCCTCAGAAGAAAAGAATCCGCGTCATCGATGAGCTTAAATCCGGCGATCTGAAATACCTCGTGGCGACCGATGTCGCGGCGAGAGGTCTTCACGTCGATGATCTCTCACTTGTAGTAAACTACGACCTGCCTGAAGATCCGGAGAATTACGTTCACAGGATCGGCAGAACCGCGAGAGCGGGGAAAACCGGAAAAGCGATATCCCTTGCCTGTGAGCGGTTTGTGTATGGGCTCGAGGCCATCGAGGAACTTATCGGCATGAAGATCCCGGTAGTACCAATAGATGAAGGGCTCATAGTTGAAGATTCGAGCGCCGCAATTCACTTTGACCGGTATAGAGACAAGGGAGAGCGGGGACGCAGAAGCGACCGCGACCGGACGGCACGAAAACCGCGGCCGTCGAAAGGCCGTCGCAGCCGGACGGACGAAAGAACCGGAAGGGAGAAGCAACCCGCCCGAAGCGGCGCAGGCAAGACGGAAACCGCTCACAGCCGGCCAAGCGGGCAGCGAACCGCGGACACCCGTTCGCGAACCCGTTCAGAGAGCTCGTCGAGCGGACGGTCGGACAGGCATTCGGAAAACCGATCTCGACCGCGGAAAACGGATCGATCAGAAACAGGGGCGCGGCGTGACATGAACGTTGAGGACAGACTCGAATATTATAGACAGAAATATGGTGAAGATTTTTCGCTCAAGGAACAGACGCCAAGCGACCAGTCCTCAGAGACCAAGTCAAAGGTCGGTAAATTACTAAAAGGAATATTCAAAAAAACCGGTGAACGGTAAAAGTATTTGCACCCCGCGAGCAATATCACTATACTGCCGAAATCTTGACGCATAGAGACGTTGCTGCATGCATATTTTTGACGTAGATCACACGATAACGAGGCGGTCTACCGGACGCCGCTATATCGGTACGGCGATATCCATGAAGGTGGTACCGCGCAGGGTACTTTTCAGTTTGCTCAATGTGTCGCTCCGCTACCGGTTTGGAAAGCTCTCTTCTTCACACATCAACAGAGACCTTCCGGAGGTGGCGGGTATAAAGCGCTCCGTTCTCGAGGAGATAGCCGAGCGCGCGTTTGAAGAGAAGACAAAATCCGATCTCTATCCAAAGGCCCTCGAGTATATTCGCGGGCTGCAGAAGCGCGGAGAAGAGATAGCGATTGCAACCTCTTCGGTGGATATTATCGTCAAGCCGCTCACCGAGTATCTGGGAATAGAGAAGGTAATTGCTTCTTCGATGGAGTTCATAGACGGCGTGTGCACCGGTAAGTTCATCGATGCACCCACTTTCCATCACCAGAAGCTGAAAAAAGTGCTTTCGTTCCTCGGTGAGCAAGCTACTCCCGTCGAAGAGTGCAGCTTTTATTCCGACAGCATCTACGATCTTCCGTTAATGGAGACGGTTGGCGATCCCGTCCCCACTAATCCGGATTTCCTCCTTTCGCGTCATGCAAAAAAAGTAGGCTGGAGAATTCTCGATTTTACCTGACGACTTTTTTGAGAAATGCGTCTAGGAGAGATAGCTTTGTCTGATTTCCTCGAGGGATTCGTACTGATTTTTAATTTTTTCAAGTACCGCTACTTCTTTTTCGAACACTTCCCTGGATTGTTTCCTGATCTCCGGGGTAAGAGCCGGGATTTTCGCAGCGGCAAGTTCTTTGACGTTTATACGTCTTATTGTTGTGCCTTTTTGCAGCCGTGCAATAAGCTTCCGCCCTGCAGTAGATTTTAGGTATTGAAGAAGCGCAATCGCGTTGTCCTCCTTCTCCTCGTTGAAGCGAAAGGTTAGAAGGCTGATATTCGCAATTACGTCTCCGCGCACCGTATCCGGCATTACGCCTACTCTCCCCACAGTTCCTTGGATGGACATGAGCACGTCAAAGGGCTCTATGGTGTATTTTTCGATGCTGCTGAACTTGTCTTTTGAAAGGGTTATTGTGTCTTTTATATCTTCGATATACCCGGCTTCGGGCAGGTCGACTATCGATATTACTTTGACCTTCTTTCCCCCTTTCTTTATGTTTTCATCCCTGACACCGGGTGGCAACCTGAGTAGGCGCGCCACATCTCCGATCCTTACCGTAGGAACGGTTGTAGCGCCTTTCGTTGTTGTCTTGGCCATAGCATGATCTCCTTACATCATAATCCGATACAGTATTAATAATACGGACATAGCATCTTTTATTCAAACTTTATTGTCAAGAATATCGTAGTTCACTATATTTGCCGGAAAGTAACGGTCTTATAATCTTCTACTTGTCTGTGCCGCGGTCAAATAGAGGCAACCTTTCTCAATCACAGCATCGGAACCAAAACCGCCGGCTTTTGTGATCACCGGCAGATTCTCTGCCATACCGCCTATGAGAGTCCCGGTCGGGACGAGGGGCTCTATTTCTCCGCGGATACGGATACCGCATGCGCCTAAACTCGTGCAGACGTTTATCGCGGTCTCGCCGCCAGTAATGACTAAACCGCCAAAGTCGATCGACCGGATTTCTTTCATTACTGCAACCATGAGCTGCGACAAGAAACCTTGCAATGCGGCACTCTGTTCGGCTATCTGTGTCTGTGAGGCGGGAAGCTCCCCGCGCTTACCCCCGGCATCGAACAGCACATGTTTTCCTTCAGAAAGCGCCTGCAAAATGCGCCGGCTGTAATCCACCAAAGCGGTATCAGGTTTGAATACATCCTGTATTTCAGGCCTTATCCACACAACGCGCCCGCGGGAAACCACATATTCTATCTGCCTCCTGGTCACCTCAGACATGCTCGATGAAACTACGAGCGCTGGGCGCCGGCCGTTTGTCCGGGAAGTGCTGTGCGCCGCAGAACGGCGTACGGTGGTTATCCGCGGTATAAGGGCGCCAAGAAGCCGCCGGATACCCGTCCGCGACACTTCCCGTTGCGAACCTTTGGCAGGCGAAGAGGCCTCCATGCAAGCGGCCAGGTGTTCGAGGAGGCCCGCCGAACCGCACGCCAACAGCCGGTCCCCGCACCCGGCGGCAAATTGGGCAACCCGCTGCAGATCCTTGCCGTTCTCTGCATCCGCTATATACACCGCCGGAAGCTCTCCGGGGAGCCGCTCATCGAGAAACTTTTCAGGATCCTTCGCGGCGCGGTATACGCTGCGCCTGTTCAATTGGATACAAGTGAGAGACGCGTTTTTTGTGATGATCTCCCTGATATTTGAGCTTTCGATTGGTGAATGGGGGTCCGTCGCAAACTCCGTACCGGCCACCGGAACTCCGTGCACATACAGTACGCCGTCGCTGACTGTCCTCCCGGTGTGGGGTAACGCAGGCGTGATAACCGCGGCGTCGATTTCCGCTGATTTCAGGAGGGCCTCCAGCTCGGCGCCGGGATTGCCCCGCAACGTAGAATCGACCTTCTTACACATAATTGGAATGTGATTTTTTCGAAGCAGCGATACCGCTTCTTCGGTTTTCTCTACAGCGTCGTCAACCGCAACGTTTCGCGACTCGGTATCAAGCACAACAATGTCCGCCTGCTCGGCCGAAAGCTCCGATGCTACCGCCGAGTAGTAGACTGAAACGCTAAATCCTCTCCGGTACAGCTGCAACCCGCCGTCGAGGGCACCTGTCAAATCATCTGCCAGTACGCCAAACGCCATAGCTCGCAATCATAGGACGACAGACGGTTGAAGTCAAACATTCCACACCGGAAGTCCTGTTCTGTGAGTGCGTTACATTTTATAATTTGGGTTATCCTGTAACGTTGATCCCTCTGAATCGAGGCCGTTTGCATCACTACATGTATTGCAGTTTAGAGGCAGATAGTACTATGTGTAGCATATGCTATGGTAGCTTGCAGGGTGCGGGTTGCGGGACGGCCTCAATTCCACTGCGAGCTCACCATCCGGGGAGAGGACCATATGCAACCATTTGTGAAAACATCCGCGATGACCGCGAAAGAAATCGTTTCCCGTCTCAGTTTGAGAGAAAAAATCGCATTGATGACTCCAAAAGCCTCACTTCTGGAAACTGCCTGGCAGGCCCTTATCCTCAGGCACTACAACAAGAGACCGGTCCGGGCCGGCGGTAACAGAAGACTCGGCATTCCTGAGATCCGTTTCTGTGACGGTCCGAGGGGCCTCGTGTGTTCACACGCAACCTGTTTTCCGGTATCGATTGCACGGGCCGCCTCGTTCGACCCTGACCTTGAAGAGCAAATTGGCGAGGCCATTGGAAAGGAGGTCAGGGCCGTCGGGGGGAATTACTTTGGCGGAGTTTGCGTCAATATCCCCCGTCATCCCGCCTGGGGCAGAAGCCAGGAGTCCTACGGTGAAGATCCGTTTTTGGCAGGAAGTTTCGGATCCGCTCTTGTACGCGGAATCACCCGCCACAACGTAGTCGCATGCGTCAAGCATTTTGCCCTGAACAGCATGGAAAACTCCCGCTTTAAAGTTGACGTAACGTGTTCCGAGCGGACCCTCAGAGAGGTGTATCTCCCGCACTTCAAGAAATGCATAGACGCAGGCGCCGGAAGCGTCATGGCTGCCTACAACAAGTTTCGCGGTGAACACTGCTGCGAGAACAAAAACCTGCTGACAGAGATCCTCATCGATGAGTGGAGGTTTGGCGGCTTTACGCTAAGCGACTTTCTCTGGGGTATCCGCGATACGCTGAAAGCGGTAGCCGCAGGGATGGATGTGGAGATGCCGTTGGCGCGGCTCTACGGTAAGAAGCTTCTCACAGCGGTCAAAGCCGGGAGCGTCGATCCTCTCGATATCGATCGTTCGGCGGTGAGAATAGTCCGGACGTTGCTCGCCGCCAAACGTGCGCAGGATCCCGAAGCATCATATCCACGCAGACTTATCGGCTGTGACGAACACGTAGCACTCGCGGCGCGTGCCGCAGACCGGTCGCTCACACTAATAAAAAACGAGCGAGACACGCTGCCTTTCGACCGCTCCGCCGTGAGGAGAATTGCGGTTTTTGGTAAACTGGCAAAGGCCGAAAACCTAGGGGACTACGGTTCCTCACGGGTACATCCACGCCACACCGTCTCACCACTCGAGGGCCTAAAGAACGTTGGAGGCGAGAACCTCGAAATAATCTATGATCGCGGTGACAATGTTAAAAGGTGCCGGGGTATTGCGGTCCGCTGTGATGCGGCGGTCTTTGTTGTCGGTTACGATCACAGAGACGAGGGGGAGTACATCACCTATGTCACCGGAAAGAGCGGCGGGGACAGAAAAAGGCTTTCACTTCACCAGAGCGAAATTGATCTCATAAGAGCCGTGGGACCTGCAAATTCCCGCTCCGTAGCCGTCCTTGTCGGCGGGGGCACCATCCTCGTCGATGAGTGGCAAGATGATGTTTCGGCGGTGCTGATGGCATTCTACGCGGGCATGGAGGGAGGTAACGCAATTGCCAGGGCCCTCTTTGGTGCCACAAACCCCGGAGGGAAGCTTCCATTTGTGATACCGGTAAGAGAAGCGGATCTTCCCGCCTTTGATCGTGATGCCGATGCGGTGGAATATGGTTACTATCACGGCTATACGAAGCTTGATAAAGAGGGCATAAAACCTTCCTATCATTTTGGCCATGGACTTTCGTACACGAGCTTTGAGGTATCGAATGTTTCGTTTTCAGCATCGATGGAGGGAGTGAGCGCCGCCTGCAAGGTAACAAACACCGGCGGCAGCGCCGGTGATGAGGTGGTTCAGCTCTACATCGGCTTTGAAAACTCGAGGGTAGACAGGCCTGTAAAACTTCTTCGTGATTTCAGGCGGATTACTCTCGATCCTTCTCAAACACGAGAGGTGAGACTGTTCTGCAGCCGTTACGATCTTGCGTGGTACAATCCGGAGACTTCTTCCTGGGAAATCGAAGATATGGAGTATCAGATATATGTCGGAACGAGCGCGGATCCGGGGAAACTGATATCAGGGCTTTTCAGGTTTCCCTGACCGCTCGCCCGGGGTGATTCCGGCCGTCTCACGACCCCGGTTCGCCTCAGGCGAACACGGCAGGTTTGCAACGCGGGTGCGTGTTGACACCGCGCCGGCACGGGCTTGACCGGCATGTTGAGTTCAGTTTGAATGGGGAAGTAGAAATGCCAATTTCAGAAGCAGCAATCATCCAAATTGTACAGACGGTAATTCCCGCGGTATTAGGTAGCGGAGCGTTCATCGTCGTCGCCGCAATCGCGCTCAATGCATTTGCAAAGAGAAAAAAGTTACCGAAAGAAGCAATGCAGGCGATTATCGATCTCAACGACAGGGTGAGCTATCTCGAACGCCGCCTCGAAACACAGGAAGACCAGATCCAGGATTTGATGGAAGAAAACCGGTTCCTCAAGGGTCCCACTGAAGAACACAGCTAAGCATCACTCCCGGCTGTCCCGCAGCGGAGTTGGCCACCGACGGTCAGCGCGACTACTCCGCTACCGTTTCACGATTCGAATAAAACTTTCGTTTTTCTTTATAGAGCCTCTTGTCCGCACAGTCTATGAGTGCGGGTCGCTCTTCAGCATCATGCGGGAATGTTGCCGCACCAACGGAAATAAACACAGGTATGCTGAGTCCGTTGTTCTGAGACTTCAATATGTACCCGGAAGCACCGGCAGCGATGCGCTGTGCGATGTAATTTCCGGCATCCTTGTCGGTGTCCGGGAGAATAACAGCAAACTCATCGCCCCCTGATCTGCAGACCACATCTGAAGCACGGGTGGATTTGCGCAAATACAGAGCTATATCTTTCAGCACTTTGTCGCCTTCCAAATGGCCGTAATTGTCGTTTATGGATTTAAAGGCGTTGACATCTATGAGAAGAAGCGTCATGGGATCCGACTTCCGTATCGAGCGGGTAATCTCTTCATCAAGCCTCAGATGAAAAAAGCGGGTGTTGTACACTTCGGTGAGGGCGTCGGTGAGTGATGCCTGCTCGTGGCTCTCTCTTTTTGCCTTTTCCATTTCCGCAAGCACCGCGATAATTACCGACGATATGGCCGTTGTGATCTGGAACACGGAAATCGACAAATAGTACCAGTCTCCGGTTGTATGAAAATCGCGCATGGTAAAGGAGACACCCAGCAGATTCACCAGGACGGTCAGTAGCGCCGCGGGTACCCCGTGGACTATCGAGCTCGTGAGACAGATGACGAAAATGCTTCCGGCAAATATCAGGCGATAGTCCCTTGTGAACCGATCGCTTATCACGCCGGCAATCAAGAGGGCACATACGCAGACCAAAAGCACGTAAAACACCGCCGCCCGTTTGGTCGAAAAAGCCCGTCTGAAGGAGTCCTTCACAAAGCCCGTGCAGCGCTTATTAACAAGCTTTATTGCCGTTAAGGTCCTCATATGAGATATCATATACCCCGGACCGGTGCTCCGCAACTCTTCGTACCACACGTGCGCGATATTG
>CAZHXC010000081.1:0-9591 GCA_964536145.1 uncultured Spirochaetales bacterium
TGAAAGATCCACACCATATGGAAGCACAGAAGTCCTGAAAGACACGTGCAACAGAGATGCTAGAATCGCCCGTTTCGCTTTGCGAAACGGGTTTTTTTTGCTATAGCGGAAAATCAACTCGCCGGTTATAATCCCGATATATTTACACAGCGTGTTTGTCGGACTTGAGGAGGTAGATGTTCATGAAACACCGCGAACGTGCGCTCAAAGCACTCAACCACGAAGAAACCGACCGTATTCCCATCGATGTAGGTGGGATCCAGCAGACAAGTGTTCATATTCTTCCGTATACAGGGCTCGTGAAGCTGCTCAATCTTGAAGAAAAGGCCGGTGACCTGAGCGGTTTTGACGCGGACGCGACAAAAGCTATGGCAAGACCGACTGAAGCCGTTCTCACGGCCCTGGGCATAGATTTCCGCGGGCTGCAGCTTGGCGAGCCCGATCTGACACCCCGGAGGCGAATAGACAACGACAATTACTACGACGAGTGGGGTGTGATCTGGACCCGGAGCATGGGCAGCTACTTCATTGCAA
Organism: uncultured Spirochaetales bacterium; assembly: GCA_964536145.1. Classification (GTDB taxonomy): domain Bacteria; phylum Spirochaetota; class Spirochaetia; order ARS1246; family ARS1246; genus JAFGHN01. The sequence continues at coordinate 535 of CAZHXC010000081.1, forward strand.
AAAAAGGGCCCTTTGAGGGTGCGGAGCCGGGTCTGCAGGATCTGGAGAAGCACACATGGCCGGTTCCTGATGATCCCGGGCGTGTCCGTGGGCTTCGCGACAAAGCTCAGAAACTGCGGGAGGAAATCGATGCCGCTATCGTTTTGAATCTGCCCTATTGCATCCTCAGGGAGCATCAACGGATGCGCGGTTTTGGCGATGCGATGGTGGATCTGATGCTCAACCCTGCTTTGAGTCATGCAATTATGGAAAAGTCTCTCGAGATAAGCGCCGGTATTGCTGAAACGGCTTTGAAGGAAGTTGGTGATATCGTTGATGTAGTTTGTTTTTCAGAAGATATGGGGACTCAGCAGCAGCTGTTTATGCGGCCTGAGATGTACCGCGACCTCATCAAACCGTATCACAGGCGTCTCATCGAAAGGACAAAGAAACACACCGGCGCAAAGATTGCCCTTCACAGCGACGGCGCCATTGCCTCCATTATCGGCGACTTTATAGAAATCGGTATCGAGATACTCAATCCCATTCAGATATCCGCAGCGGGAATGGGTGACACGAAGAAACTGAAACGTGAGTTTGGGAAAGATCTCACGTTCTGGGGTGGCATCGATACCCACCATGTGCTTCCCTTTGGCACTCCCGCGGATGTGAAGGCGGAAGTCAGGCAGCGAATAGACGAGTTAGGGCCCGGCGGTGGTTATGTGCTTGGATCGGTACACACGATCAACTCCGAAGTGCCGCCGGAAAACGTGGCCGCAATGCTCGAGGAAGCCTGCAACTACTACCCCTGGACGGTCGGATAGCCCGGTCCGGGTCCGCCCGGGTCGAAGCGAGGCGTCGCCGGGCGAACCGGTTGCAAAGCGACACCTCACCCAGCGAGTAGTTAATCCCCTTTCCAGTCCCGGAGCGCGGGAGAAATGGTGGCCGCTTCCTCCGTATCGCCAATACGGGTCCTCGAATCCCGGAGCCACTCACGATACGCCGATTGAAGCCGCTGTATGGTCTCTTCCTCGTCCGGGTCAGCCACAAGGTTGTTCTGCTCGTAGGGATCGCTCGTCAACCTGTAAAGCTCTTGCGGCTCGGTTCCTTCTATATTAAGGGTGAGCTTCACATCATCTTCGCGGATACAGCCCCATCCCCGCTGTTGCATAATCAGGAATTTCCGTTCCGGCGCGTCGGATTCGTTTTGCAGAAGCGGGGAGCCGGCGGCAGGCCGCAGAGACCGAGGAGCGTCGGCAGAAAATCCACCGAAGAGAACAACGCCTCCGGTTTACGGGCCTCCGATTTCCCGGGAAGTTTGATGAACAGGGGGATCCGCGTCGCCTCCTCATACGGCACTCGCTTCTGGTACAAACCGTGGCTGCCGTTCATTTCACCGTGATCCGCGGTGATGACGACAATCGTATCCTTCATCAGATCTAACGTTTCCAACTCTCCAATCAACCGACTGATAGCCGCATCGAGGTGGGTTATCTCGGCAAAATACCGGCGTGTCCATTCCTTTACCGAAATATCGACAGGTCTGCGGACGCCATGGTCGGTCCAGGTGTTGTAAGAGTCAGGATCGACGGTAGGCCGTAAAGCGAGCGTCTCCTCAGGATACATGTCGAGATACTCATCAGGCGCCTCGCAGTAAGGGTGAGGCGCCTGGTATGAGACGAACATGCAGAAGGGATTGTCCTTCTTTGCATGACTTTGCAGGCGTTCACGAGCGAGTTCGGTGAGCCCATCGGTATCATGGCCCGGCATGGTGTAGGTTTTTGGCGAATCCCCGTCAAAATAGCGCTGGTTTATGTGCCATACATGACCACAATCCCAACCGGCAAAATCAGAGAATCCGGCACGTTCCTCAGGCGGTACCCAGGTCCGTCTCGGTTTGCCGCTCAGATGCCATTTGCCGACAAAAGAGGTATTGTACCCGGCGTCATTGAACAGTGAGGCGAGGGTGACTTCGGAACGGGGAACGCGCATTTCGTTGTCCATGATGCCGGTTTGCTCCGGATATCTTCCCGTAAAGAGGGTCCCCCGAAATGGCGTACAGAGAGGCGTTGCGGTATAGGCGTTTTGAAACACCACCGATTCTTTGGATAGCTTGTCGAGGTATGGCGTCTTTACCTGTGGATGTCCGTAACAGCCCATGAAGGTAGCACCAAGCTGATCTGCAAAAATAAAAAGAAGATTTGGATGTGTGCTCATGAAGCGGTATTGTATCAGATCCCGGCTGCCGGTCAAAGCGTCTGCTTTGCCGAATTTTTCGCCGGTAGCGGTGCCCGGCGCCACGTTTTCCGACAAATACTGCGGTCTGCGCGAAAATTGTTGACATCTCTCTGTAATGGCTTATGATGGAAGGCATATTTTACAATTTTTTTACATTGAGCGTGGAGGTGTGAAATGGCAGAACTCGGAAGAGAACGCTGGACAACCCGCGTGCACTTTCTCTTCGCCGCTATCGGGTCGGCAATCGGCCTGGGTAATGTATGGCGTTTCCCGTACATTACCTATGAGTACTACGAGAACGGCGGCGGGGCGTTTCTCATTCCATGGATCATAGGCCTTATCGTAATGGGAGTTCCCTGGCTTATGATGGAATTTGGATTGGGGCACCGCTTTCAGAGAAGCTCGCCGGGCGCTTTTCGTGGGGTCGGGAAGAGATGGGAATGGGTCGGATGGTGGCCCGTCTTTGTCGCTTTTCTCATCGTCTCGTATTACACCGTGGTCATGGTGTGGTCTATCAGGTATGCGATTGGTTCGATTACCATGGCATGGGGCAGGGGAGCCGAAGGAGCCGCTGGAGCGGGGGATTATTTCTTTGGGACTATACTGAAACTCTCCGAAGGTCCGGGGCAGTTGGGTGCGCCAGTCTGGCAAAATCTGCTGATTCTCGCGGCAATATGGGTCATTCTCTACTTCATTATGTACAAAGGCACCGGTGTAATCGGCAAAGTGGCTGTTTGGACGGTGAGTATTCCATGGGCCCTTCTGGTTATTATCCTCATCAGGGGCCTTACGCTTCCCGGAGCGGTTGAAGGACTGAATTACTATCTCACCACCGATTTTTCTCAGTTGGGTAATCCGGAGGTGTGGTTTGCCGCTTTTAGCCAGATTGCCTTTACCCTTTCGGTGGGTATGGCGGGAATGTACGCCTATGGAAGCTACATCGCAAAGAAGGCTGATGTTACGAACAATGCCCGCATTACGTCTTTTTCCAACTGTGCGACCAGCTTCTTTGCGGGTTTCGCGGTGTTCAGCATTGTGGGCTTTATTATGCAATCCCTCGATATCCCGATTGGTGAGGTGACCGCTTCCGGTCTTGGATTGGCGTTTGTAACCTTCCCCGTTGGGGTTTCGATGATGCCTACAGGAGCGCCCATCATCGGTGTGCTTCTCTTTCTCACGCTGTTCTTCCTGGGGATCGATTCGGCGTTTTTCCTCGCCCATGGCGGCGTGATCTCCCCAATCAAGGATAAGTTTGGAACCAGCGGCAAAAAGGCCACCCTGATCGTTTGTATTCTCGGGTTCTTGGTGGGAATCCTGTTTACCACCCGCGGCGGTCTCTACTGGCTCGATATCGTCGACCGGGCTACCGCGTTCTATGGTCTTGTCATAACCGGAGCTGTTGCATCTCTGGTAGTGGGATGGAAGTTCAAGGCGAAGAATCTACGGGATCATCTGAACGCCACTTCAGACATCAAAGTCGGCCCCTGGTGGGATTGGCTGCTGAAAATCATTGTACCAGCGGGCCTGCTCTTTGTTGTCATTTACGGCGGATTTATGAAAGATCTCGCCTCACCATACGAAGGGTATCCTTTGTGGACCGCATCGATGATCTGGGTGATACTGTTCGTTACCCTGGTGTTGAGCTTCGTTTTTCAGCGATTTAAGACGAAAACTCCTGATGTAGAAGCAAAGGAGGAAGAATAATGCTTACCACAGGTGCACTGCTGACTACGATTATTGGATGGGCCATATTCGTAGGTGTTTTGGCCTTCCTCTTTTCCCGTGTGGGCAAAGGCGGGAAGTGGGAAGACTGAACTTCTATTAGGGCACATCGAAAAACCCACATTTCGTACGAGCACCAAGAACGCAAGTCATTACACAATAGGGGGTTTTTCGTATGTGCGGGAGGCCAAAGTAACGGTTTATAGAGGCGCCCATTAGTTACCGCCGGGTGCCGGGAGGAACGTTTTCCTCACCGCGGCGCCCGGCTTTTTCTGAGCCTTCCGTTCAGTACAAGCCCGAAACAGTTCCCACCGCCAACATTATTAAAGCTACCAGTACTGAAGAGATCAGCGTGATGACTATACCCCCCTTCGCAAAGTCCTTGATGGAAAAGTAGCCCGCCGAATATGGTATCACATTTGTCGGCGACGAGGTGACCAGGATAAATGCCAGGGAAGATGTAAGTGCTGCGGGGAGTGTGACGGCGAGGGTGGACACATCCATAAAACTCGCCAGTTCGATAATGATTGGAATCACGATAGTTGCCGTAACCGTGTTGCTCGAGAGGGCAATTTTCAAAAACGAAACTCCGAGGATGACTACAAGGATCATCAAAAACGCGTTGAGATTACCGATGCCACCGAGCATCACCAGGGAGACCCATTTCGCCGCGCCTGTCGCATAGAGCATCATCCCAAGAGAAACTCCGCTCAATACGAGAATAATACCGCTCCAGGATATTTCAGGCTCAATCTTTCTCCATTCTATACGGCTCATTCCCGGCAAAAAGAAAAGGCTCCCGGTTAGTATGACCGGAAGTGAAATCGGAATAGACATGTTCAACAGCCTTTCGAGAAGCGGTGAGGTGAGCCAGAGGATTACCGTGAGCAAGAATATTGAAATTGTTATCTTCTCTTCCCTGCCGAGAGGCGGCAAGTTTTTGTATTTTCGTTTTAGGTCTTCGCGGCTTCTCTTGAGGTGGCTCATTTCGGGTTTAAAAAACAGGAGCAACACAAACCATGAGAAGGGGACCAGCGCCAGCGCGGCCGGGACGCCGTATTTCATCCACCCGAGGAACGTCAGCTCGATTCCCGCCATCTCCTTGAGAAAGCCGATGGCAATAGGATTTGGCCCGCAACCGGCGGGAGTACCTATCCCACCCATTATCGGTCCCCAGGCACAGGCGATCAGCAGCGCCTTCCCGAAGTTGCTCTTCAACGGCTCAACACCCTCCTCTTCGAGGATCGCCCTGCCGAGGGGCATCAGCATCGCTGCGACAGCCATGTCGGTTATCCACATCGAGAGGAGTGTTCCGGTCGCGAGAAAGCCAAAAAGAATCGTGCGCGTACTGTTGCCCGTGAGGGAGAGTATGGTTACCGCAATTCGTTTGCCCAGACCCGACCGTACGACAAACGCGCTCAAAATCAGAACGCCGATAAAGAACGCGACGACATGATTGCCGAATCCCTCGCGGATGATTGTCTGAAAACTTTCGATCCGTAAGAAAGCCATGATGATCACCCCAAGAAGACCGGTGACATGAAACGGCACGGCTTCGGTCATCCAGAGGATCAGTGCGAAAATCAACACCGCCAGGGCCCGTTGGCCGGTGATGTCGAGGGTGGCGCGTTCCAATACTCTCCAATTCTCGGGGAGCGGCACAATGGACAAGGTGATGAGTACTACAAAAGCGAGTGCTACAATGATTGCCTTTTTCTGGGATTGCGACATCTGTACCTCCTGAAACGCTCCGGCTGATGCAGACCGCCGGCCCGGCTCTGCTGGTGTATGGGGCCCGCAGCGGCGGGCCTCCGTACTATCTCATTCTATGCGCTTGACCGCAACGGGGGTGAGACGTATGCTGCCCGGAAGGAGTTGAACTGATGAAGTTAGTGCAATTTATCGACCGGGACGGGCAACATGTCGGGGTGGTTGAAGGCGACCGGGTGGCGGACCTGACGCAAACAGAAGCGGGGCCGCGGAGTGTATATGAGGTCTACTACCGGCTTGGCGGAAGCGAGACCGGTCTGGTGGATGCGGCACAGAAATTGCTTGCTGGGGCGGCCAAAGCCCGCCGGCTTGATCTGCAAAAGCTTCTCGACAACCGGGACACGGGAGAGCCTTGCCTGGTAAAGCCTGTGAGCGGACCGGCGGACGCCCCTCACGCGCTCCGTATCTGGCTTGCAGGGGTTACGCACGAGGATAGCGCCAAGCTGCGAGAAGTGGAGGCGAAACAGGCCACCGGGGAATCTGTCAACGTGTATGATCAGAAGTACCGTGAATGCGCCGGGGGCGGGCGGCCCGAGCTGTTCTCAAAGAATGATCCCTACAGCGTGGTGGGCCATGGACAACCGGTCACCCGGCCTGAAGATACGCGGCGCATGGTGCCGGAGACCGAGTTGGTGAGTGTCTACGGTTTGAATGCAAAGGGGCAGATCGAAAGAATCGGGTACACCGGCGGAAACGATGTAACCGACAACGGTATCGAGGCGGATAACCCTCTCAACCTGCCGCAGGCGAAGAACTGGGCGGACGGGTGTGCAAGTCTCGGTCCGGTCCTGGTAACCGCTGACGATTTCGACGACCGGGTGGTCACAGTTTCCTGTGAAATACTCCGCGACGGAAAGCGGGTGGCATTCAAAGAAGGCGACACCGGGCGGGATCGGCTCAACATGCCGGACCGGCTCTTCCACCTGGAGAAGGCGCTTTTTAGCCGGGTCCCGCTACTCCCCGGACAACTGCAGGCGTTCTACTGGGGCACGCCAATCGTATTCAGCGAGAAGGATTTCAAGACAGGGCTCCTGGTTGGGGACCTCATGAGGCTCTCCTTCTCAGGAGGGATCGGGACGCTCGAAAATCCGGTTGAAAAACTCGCAACGGTCGATCAGTTGAGCCTTTTGCGCTCCTGACGCGCCCTTGGACCCGGGGACGCCGCACAGCGATGAAAATGAGTCGGCGGTCCCCGGAGTAACGGAGCGGGTCCGTAAGCGGCCCGAAACCCTAGAAATCCGGCTTTTCGCCTCGAAATTTCTTTACAGCCCGGTAGACGGTGAGCACATTCTCCAGTGGTGTATCCGGTTGGATATTGTGACTGGGGCTCAAAATGTAGCCGCCGTCTTTGCCTACCTTATCAAGAAGACGAAATACTTCCTTCTCTATCTCTTCGGGAGTCGATTTCTGCAGCCAACCCTGTACATCGACCGCGCCGTGAAGGGTAATCTTGTCACCGAACTGCTTCTTGAGCTCGTAAGGGTTCATCCCCTTCGCCTGCGGCTGAATCGTCTGCAGTCCGTCCATTCCCAACTCGATAAACCGGGGAAAGAGATCTACCGTGGACCCGCAGGAGTGATGGCTCACATACGCTCCGTAACTGTGAACAAGATCGAACATCTCCTTCTTCTTCTGCGCGAATATCGATTCAAAACTCGCGGGGGAAATCAGAAGACCCCGTTGCGTTCCAAAATCATCACCCATGAGGAGCATATCGATTCTTCCGTCACCCGCTTCGAGCATGCGTTCTACATGCTCGAGATAGTAGCGGTGCCGTTTTTCAATGATGTAGAGGTAAACCGGATCCTCAAGCGCGATGTCGTAGAGAACCTGTTCCACCCCCCTGCCATAGGCGGTGTTGTTTATAAAGTCCTGTATGCTGAAACTTCCCACCGCAATCGCCTTGTCAGGATAACGGGCACAAAGTTCGGGTATTGCGTCGTAATCGTACCAGGACGGGTCGGGCCAATCGAACTGTTCCGCATCTTCCACGGTGGCCCAATCCTTGTAAGGCAGGTTGACCGCTTCGGCATAGTCGCCGTATTCGTTGGGCATCGGCTTCTTGATCACCCCCCATTCATTCATGAATGACCCGTCGTCATAGGTGGGAAGCTCTGGGCCGGTATAGGGTGGAGTGATATAGCGGATATCGGTTCCCAGATAGTCGCGTAGCTCATCGTCCTGATCGGTATTAAAAAAACCGTATAGCGCTTCGTAGATTTCCGGAGTGCCGAAATAGTCGCACGGCGGATAATCGGGTTCTGTATGCTCGAACGCTGCCCGTACGCGTTCCCTCGATGTCATGAGATGCCTCCTCGCCTTGAGTTTGGGCTATTGTAGTACAAATACCGAACGCCGAAAAGGAAGAGGAACTGCTAAGATGCAAGGAGTGAAGAGCGGCGTGGCCGGCGGCGAGATGTATTAGAGGCCGCCCTGCGACACACCGGGCGCATGCCGTCAGCGGTCGGATTTATTCGAAGAGTGCCGCCGCTCTGTGCATCTTTGGAATTACCTCTACTTCAAAGGGACACCGGGACTCACAATCTCCGCATTCGATGCACTCGGAAGCGGGGACTGCCAGTTGAGCATACGCGGCCTTGTCGATAGTCTCGAGAGAACGGATCACCGCTCCTACGTCGATTGACCGGGGGCAGGGCAGGCAATGGTTACAGTAGACGCACTCTCCTGTTTCGAACTGCTCTATATCTTTGAGTACCTCGGCGTAATCCTTCTCTTCGTTTGGCGCGTCCAAATAGGCAAAGTCCGCCTCGAGTTGGGAGATATCGCGGCATCCCGGCACTACAGCGGTTACGCCAATCTGAGAAAGAGCGTAGTGGATTCCCTTCACCGGGCTCAAGCTGTGGTTTCGCTCTATTGTGGTCTCTTCCCCGCCAACCAGATGGCCATGCATCTCGAGCGTGTTCCATGTGTCGAGAAGCTTCCCTCCGGCAAAGATCTTCATGGCAATTACACCTACATCATGCTCAACACAGGTTCGGAGGAGCTCCTGCTTCCTTGCCACGGCGTGGCCGGCAATATTCACCGGAAACATCAGAACATCGATAATCCCGCTCTTTACCGCCTCTATTGCGGTGTCAGTGGTGTGACTGCTAAAGCCGATGTAACGGGTTTTCCCTTTGGCTTTGTAGTCGAGGGCAATGTCCTTGAGGCCGCCGGGTTCCATGATTGTATTAAAATCCTCCTCTCCATCACAGTTGTGGAGGAACAGTACGTCTGCGTAGCTGGTATGATATCGATCCAAGAAGTCTTCAAAATAAAAGGTGCACCGGGCAATATCCCTGGTAGCCTTGTACTGACCATCTTCTTCGCCGGCGCCGAGGTGCGCCG
>CAZHXC010000082.1:0-9522 GCA_964536145.1 uncultured Spirochaetales bacterium
TCACCCTGCCCGCCGTTTTCCATCTGACCGGCTTCTTCAGACGTTCCATCGTCGGGCTCGGTCACCAACCTGCCCGATACGTCGCGGTCTAACAGAATCTCGTCGGTATCAAGGTTGATCGTTATCCGGGCGGCGGTGTATACGTCGTTGTTTCTTGTCACATGCGGCATACCGGAAAGCTCGAGTACCTCATCATCCCGGAGGTACCGTGCGAATTCCGACCTGCAGGCGAGTTCGGTGTCTTCATCAACTTTGAGTATACGGACGCCAATTTGAATATAGGCGATTTCATCTTCACCGAAATATTCAAAAAAGCCGCCTCTGGCCACAACATCGTTTTTCAAATCCTGCATGTCGATGAAGCCGTCGACGCGAATAATCTCCAGTTCCCGGTCATAGAAGAGCTTATCGCTTTTGAGGATGATACCGCGTTCTGTATCCGTCGCGGTTACGGTGCCCCTGGCCATGGAGTAGCGGAAATCCGTACCCCACAATTCGATTTCATCCGCAACAATAGTTGTTGCGTCTGAGGTGATCACCGCACCGCCGGTGAGAACGGTCAATTCCCGCCCCTCCGAAAGCCTCGACCACTGGCGTTTTGCGGTCCAGGTAAACTCGTCTGCGGCTGCGGTAGAAACGATAACACATACCAATAGTGCGGCCAGCGCTGAAAGAAAGCTAATCTTTGGTCTGATCGTCATCCTCGTCCTCCAGGACGTAGGTTCCCGACACAGGTCCGGAAAACGTTACCGTCCTGGTTCTTGCTTCGGCCTCAAAGCCGGCGCCAAGTATTTCGGTTCCGGTGTCCCGCCTGATACGGACATCGCTATCTTCCCTGCCAATGAGTTTTTTCTGCTCGTCGTCCCAATAGAGGTAGCTGGTTTCAAAGCTGGCCTCTTCAGAGAGGGAGTAGAATAAGAGATTGCCCCAGAACTCGGCATCTTCCGATTCGGTGAAAAAAACCGCATCATCCGCCGTACCCTCGGTGATAATCTGCCCTTCACCGTTGTATTCCTGAAACAGGATATCCGAAAGCCTGGTCTCTTTCTTTTTGTTGTAGATATACGCCGTTCCGGCTGACAGCCTGAATACCGGAGTCCCGTTTTTGACCGAGGTATGTGTGAAATCGTAGAGAATCGAATCAGGTATCTCCTCGGACATGTCTTCGGTTACATAGGCGGACGAGTAGTCGAGACTGCAACCTGCGACAATAATGAGAAATGATGCTGTCAATAGGACGAGTTTCATGCTGCGCACTGATTATCGTAAAATTCCGTGTGCAAAGTCAACGAGAAAAAAAGGAGAGGGGTGCGATTTCACGGACGGGCTTTTCGCAAGCCATGAAACATTGGAATTGGCCCTGCAGCAGTACTCCGTGCTCAAACAGCCTCGACTTCGTCTCGGAACTGCGCGCGGAGCACTGCTTCCAGGCCACATCTGATACATAACACGCTAATCCCGTCCATGATTCTATTGTGCGGGGTGGGTACTGCCCGTCCGTGAAATCGCAGCCAAAGAGAGGGCAGACCTGCATGTGATAGAGATGCCTCACATGAGTGTGATGTGCGGCTTTTGGGACTCCAGATAGAGTATCTCAGATTTTGAATAATCGGAGTCAAAAAAGAGATTCTTGTTGTCCGCGAGCTTGAGAATGACCTCATCAGTTACATATATCGGCGCGTTCAGCCTTATGGCGAGCGCTATACCGTCACTCGGTCTCACCTCCATTTCATGAGAGTTGAAACGAGAGTGATATTTGATCCGTGACAGCTGTCTATCTTCCAGACACCTGTATATCTCCACAGATGTGAGCTTCAGATGGTGTTTGAGAAACAAGCTTGCAATAATGTCATGGGTCAACGGACGAGGAGGCTGAACCCCTTCCATTTCCACGATAATTGCACTTGCTTCAAACGGACCGATATGGATTGGCAGCAACAAGTTGTTCTCCGCATTGTGGAGGATTACAAGCGGGAGCCTTGTTTTTTGCTCGAGGGCGATTCCCTTCACCTCAAATGATTGCATATCAATATTTCCACTCCGGCATTAACTAACCGTACTAAATTAATAGCACATCATTCTGAAATTACAGGGGGCGCCTCGAAATTTGACATCGCCAGATACGAAAAACCACAATTGTATATGGACTTACATTCCTCAGCCACCATCAAAAGATGGGTTTTTCGATCTGCCCATGAGTTCTTCTCACCTGGGCGGTTTCTCTTTGGTGTTCTATACTCATAGCAGTGGTTCACAATACTACACACGGACTGACGAGATTTTTCAGGAACGCATCGCAACTCAAAACCTTTGAGTATTTCGTCATACCCGAGATCTTAAAGAAGAAGGAACGGGAGACTGACTCCGTCATGCGTATCTGGAGCGCCGGGTGTTCCACCGGCGAAGAGCCTTACACAATCGCTGTGCTGTGTAAAGAATTGCTTCCGGCTGATTACCGGCTTGAGATATTGGCAAGCGATTCTAACCGCGAGGCAATCAGGAAGGCTGAGCGCGGTATCTACTCTGAGAGCGCAGCGGCGGATATTCCCGGGCGATACCTGCGGAGATACTTCCGGCACACCTCTCGCGGCTACAGGGTGCGTGATGATGTGAGGGAACCGGTTACTTTTCTACACGGGGATTTGCGTGCCGCATCCGGTCTCACCGCTCAAGATATTGTTTTTTTTCGAAACGTCTCTATGTATTATGCCGATAGCGTCCAAAGGTCCATGCTCGAGATGCTATGGAAAAGTATGGATGTTGATTCCTACCTCTTTCTTGGAGAATCGGAATCGATCTTTGGGCTCGATACCGGCTATGAGTTTGTCCATACCGATTGGTCCACTCTTTTTAGAAAAAGAGGGCTCTGAGTGAATCGGCTTACACTTCGCTCCGTGTTTCCAGATTTCCCGCCGGGATGTGGCCTTTATCTCTCACAGAGACGATGACAGGCATGCTCGAAGCTTTGCGTTTCTTGCTGAATGAAAAGCTGAATAGAAAACCGCCTGCAAGACCGAGCAATCCGAAGACTGCTTTTGTCCCTTCTGTTGCATCAACGATTAACCGTCCGGCGATCAAATAGGCCGCAGCGAAAAGCAGCAGAGGCAGGATGAGCACGAGAAAACCTGCCATTACCGTTTTCCCTGGCTGAAGATAGATATCCACCGTATCGCCTGTCTTCAATTCGAATCCCTTTGGATTTGCCGCTTCAAAGAGATGGGTATCTGCGCTGCAAAAGCTCGATGAGCAGGACGAACACCCTTCGTTGTGACCGCAGGCGAGCTGTATCACCTCGCCGTCAAGATTCCTTACGATTGCCGTTTCCGTCATTTGGTACCTCCTCGCAGGGCAACCTGAACCGTTCGATCGATTCGGTTTTGCCCGCCTCGTTGAGTTCTACAACAACCCCTTGCAGTTCGAGGTTGCCCCAGGCATCCTGAGACCGCTCAGGCATCTGCGTCAGAAACTTTCTGATTTCAACATTCTGGTCGAGCCCGCCGACGGAGTCCTGGCTCCCGCAGCGACCTACATCGCAAATAACCCCGGTTCCTTTCGGCATGATCGTCTCATCAGCGGTGATCACTTTCGTATGGGTGCCGATTACCGCACTCACCAATCCATCGGCATGATAAAACATAGTGTATTTTTCCGCGGTAGTGGAGGCGTGAAAATCGACAATGATGTTATTTGTCTCATCACGTAATCTTTTCACGATTTCAGGCAAAAACGAGAAAGGATTACTCAGGTGTACCCGGTTGAATCCGGATTGGCCGAGGAGGACAACCACACCAATTGCCCTCTCTTTTTTCCGGTAGGTACCCCAGCCGCGGCCGGGATTTCCCGGTGGATAGTTCGCCGGTCGGAGCATGTATCTCGCGGTCTTGATGTGATTTACCATGTCGAGCTTGAAATAGACGCATTCACCGCCGGTGATTACGTCTATACCCAACTTGTGCAGGTATATCGAGTGGTTTTTGCCGATGCCGAAACCGCCGGTTGCACCTTCTCCGTTTGCAATTACGAAGTCTATCTTTTTCTCTTTTACGAGATCCGGCAGGAGTTGTTTCACGCAAAAAACCCCCGCTTTTCCAACTATCTCGCCGAGAAACGCTACCTTTATTCCCATTGATCCTACAAGATAACAATTTTCAGGGCTGATAAGCAATCACGCCGAGGCATATTGCTTGAGTTTGAAAGAACAAAAAATCGGTTGATGACGAAAAAATGCGTCAGATTGACCCAGCGCTTTCTTCTCCGGCCGCGGTTATGCCGGTTGCAATATGCAAAACGTTATCTGATAGAGATTTAGTTACCACCTGGAATTCCAAAATTTGGCATGGGAATTGCAATGTTAGTTATAAACCGTCGCCGAAAAGGGACGGTTTTACGGCTGCCTCGTATGAGGAGCCGATCACACGCTCTAAGAGAGGTGTAACATGAAAGATCGTATCGTAATCGACTTCGCCCAGATGCTGGACGAACTCTTCGAAGCGACACAGAACTTTGGAGAAGCATTCAAGAAAGGATTCAATTTTTCTCCCGGGGAACACAGCCCGTTCAACTGGGATGAGAATGTGGATTTCTATCCCCATTATTCGTATCCACCTGCAAATGTCTACTTGACCGAAGACAGGACACTGGTATTTGAGTTTGCCATGGCCGGTTTTCCGGAGTCGAGTATCAATCTGGAGTTTCAGGGTGACCATATGGTGCTTACCGCCAGAGCCCCTGAAGATCTGGAAAAGATGGAGAAAGTACGCTACTTCAAGCACAGACTCAAGCTGAAGGACGTCGAACGACAGAAGTACTTTGTTCCTGCCGACAAGTTTGACCATGAAAAGGTGAAAGCCGTGCATAAAAACGGACTTCTCAAGGTAACAATTCCGAGCTTTGAGAATGTTGGATCTAAAGAAGGTGTTCGAATTAACATAGAGCAGGAGGATGAGGAATGATTTTCTGGACTTTAGTAGGAGTAGTTCTCGGTTATTTCTTCAAACCGCAGATTGATAGGTTGGTCTTTAAAACGGTACGGATGATCAAAGACAAGCAGGACTATCGCCGGGGAAGAGGCTACTAGGCACAATTCCGGCATTGAGAGAGTCCGGGCCTCCGGGGAGATGATTCTCCGGGGGCCCTTTTTATGCCATTCGTTTGCGAACGATGAGGTCACTTAGATAGTTGGAGGAGTTGATGGCACCCAAAACGGCGCTCAGATAATGGAAAAAGAAGCGCCACAAAACAATGGCGATGCCGATGAGATACGTCGGTATTGTCTTTGAAAAGAGCAGAAAGAAAACAGCTTCACCAAGACCTATAGCGCCGGGTGTGGGCATGAATGTCAGCAGGAAGATGAGCATTGACGCGAGGACCAGTCCGGTAACAAATGTCACTTCTATCCCCAGGCCAAGGAGTATCAGCCATATCATAACGAGCTGAGCGACGTAGACGAGGCCGTTACAAACGGTACCCGATACAAAAAAAGCGAGATGGTGTGAAAAATAGCGCCTGAAACTCCTCCTGGCCGTTGCCGCCTGAATGATGACTCTCCGCCGTATCCTACCGGGTTGTTTGACGATGCGGACCTTGTGCAGGAATTTGCCGGTCAACGTGATCGTTTTCACGAGGAACTGAGGATAGAGGAACCCGAAGGTGAGAAGAAGTATCGTACCGCCTCCCGCCAAACCTGAGATCATGATGATTTTGTTCAGTGCTGTGACATTACTGATCCGGTCGTGAAAGAGGAGAAACGATACCAGCGCGCCAACCTGGGTGAAGGCGGCAAGGGTGATCAGCTTTATGATTACGATTGACGATCCTTTTCCGGAAGGAACGCCTTCACGGTGAAGCGAAAAAATCGAGAAGGGCTGACCACCAAAAGAAAACGGTGTGACGATATTGAAAAACACACGAATTGTGGTTGTCCTCAGTGCCGAGATGAAACGGATTCTTTCATCGGTACCCCTCGTGTACAGCATGATTGAGCCGGCATCGAGTACAAGAATTACTATCCAACAACCGAACAGGGCCAACAGAAATACGGGCCGCACGTCCGCCAGGGCCGCACCGGTCCTTTCATCCACGGTGAAATAGAGAATACCGGCAATAGAAATGACACTCGCAGCAACAATGATCAGCAGCCGCTTCAAACCTCGGGACATCCTGCTCCTCATAATCAAAAATGGGCCTCAGTGTATCACATCTCGTCAACCCAAGCTACTTGGGAAAACGTGATACCATAACAACGCAGCGGGCGAGATCCGCCCCATCAATTGCAACTTCAATCTGAGCCGCTAACCGTTTTTTTCGTTTAGTTATGGGCACATCGAAAAACCCACCTTTCGATGGTTGCTGCAGTGTGTATGACGCTACAGGATGGTGGTTTTTCGTATGTGGCGATGTCAAAGCTACAGTTTTCAGAGGTGCCCTTATGAAAGTTCCTTGTTTTTTTCTTTCGGCGCCGCCCCGGGGTCGGGGGTTTTTAGTATCTTCTTGACAGGTTGGAGGTGGGCTATGGCTATCGAAGAGATCTATACGTTCAAACTCGACGACATAGACGGCGAGCCGGTTTCGCTGGAGAAGTACCGTGGAAAGGTCTTGCTGATAGTGAATGTCGCGAGCAACTGCGGGTACACGCCTCAGTACGAGGGCCTCGAGTCCCTCTACAAGAAGTACCGCGACCGGGGGCTCGTCATTCTCGGATTCCCCGCAAACGACTTCAAACAGCAGGAACCAGGTACAAATGCCGAAATCAAGCAGTTTTGCCGGCTGAATTACGGCGTCACCTTCCCGATGTTTTCCAAAATCCATGTGACAGGTCCTGACATACACCCGCTGTATGAGTACCTGACATCGGAAGAAACCAACCCTGAGTTTTCAGGAGAGATCACCTGGAACTTCAACAAGTTCCTGATAGGCCCTGGCGGTGAGATTCTCAACAGGTTTGACAGGAAGGTTAAGCCGGAAGATCCTGAAATGATCGAGGCTGTTGAGTCGGCGCTTTCGAAGGTTGGTTGAGACCGTCCTACGTGACTGCGGTGGGCGGCGGGCCGCTGGGTTGATGTGTGTGCCGCCGTGAGCCCGCTTGTTGGTACGCTGTGAGCCTCAGAGCGGCGGTTTGAGCGTGGCCTGGCCGGAGCAAGCGGTTTCGCTGGTGTCTTGTAGTGCGGCACCTTCGTGAAACCTGTATTGACAGCGTGAAGCGCTGTATACTATAAAAAAGCGTTCGCCCGGATGGTGAAATTGGTAGACACGCTAGGTTCAGGGTCTAGTGCTGGTAACAGCGTGGAGGTTCAAGTCCTCTTCCGGGCAAAAAAATAGCCGACTCCGCTTTGGGGTCGGCTATTTTTGTATTCGGAGGAAGAGAACTTGAAGAGAACGAACGGCGCGACCGGAAAGGGAGCGCAGAATCGGCAGGATGCCGATTATAGTGAGAGAGAGGGGGCCGGAGGGTGTCGACAGGAAGTCGATACCCGGAGGCCAAGTCCTCTTCCGGGCAAAGGGAGGCTTCTCGGAGCAGGGATTCGGGACGTTGCGAAAGCGGCGAGCCTGAGAACGATAAGTATGAGCGCCGGCCGGGGAAGTGGGGTAATCCTCGTTATCTTACCCGCTCCTCTGCTTGCAGCCCGGTCTTCATCACCCTGAGAAGGGCATCAACTTCCGCCTCCAACTCCTCCCTCGTAAACGGAAGCTCTCCCGCTCCGCCGTTTACATGGGCAACAAGGGAGAAACCGTACTTCTGCTCCATATACGTCCCCAGCGAGAGAGTCATTGCGTTCACTAACTGTGCGATAAGATCCGGCGGGATGTCTTTTCGGATCTCTCCTTTCTCAACGGCTATGTCCACGTAGTCGCGGAGAAAATTGAGTGAACGGTCTTTCAGCTCACCGGCTACATTGCCAAGCTCATTAGTGCCGGTTTCAGTCATCGCCCTGCTCACGATTGCACTGTAGCGCGGATAGGAAAAATCGAACTCGGTTCCTGCACGTATCAGATCGCGGTGAAGAGAGAAGAAATCACGTGTAGACCCTTCTGCTTCCTGATCGTGAAGCTTCTCTCGTATGTAATCGAATTTGCGTTCGCTCGCGAGGTCCAACAGATAGAAATAGAGCTCCCGCTTATCTTTGAAGTACTGGTAAACGCTGCCCTTCGCAATTCCCAGACAGCGCACGATACGGGAAACCGATGCCTCGGCATAACTATGCGCTGAGAACTCCTCATACGCCGCCCGGAGGAAAAGCTCCTTCTTATCGTTGTTCAGATGCCGGAATGTTTCAGTGGGCATGTGTTCACCTCTCACGTATCCTCCCTGATTTCACATTGAATAGACACCAATTCTTCGACAATCTCGCTACGCGCGTGGGCAGCATGTACGGCAACTCGTTGAAGTTCTTCAACCGCGGCCTGGAAATTCCGACAGTGGGCGAATTGATCGCACGGACGCAGATTGAGGTTCCTACTCCGGATGGTCCAAAAGAGTATGAGGCCGAAGCCGGCGTACAAGCCCCGGTTCTGATTTTTCACCATGGCAGCGGTGACCAACCGTATCATTCCCGGATACGTAAGATCTTAGGTGACGAATCTCCGGAGCCCGCCGTCACGGTAATCGCCACCGACTCCCCTTACAATCGCAACCGCAAGGAGTACTACTATGCCATTGGTGATCTTCGCAGCTTTGCCACGCTTCTTTCGGTGTCCGCATGTCTCGTGGAAGGAGTAATCCGGTCCCTCCACCGGAAAGCCGGGAAGCGTCCCGGGCCTCCTCAGCAACAACCGCTCCTGCGACCACCGTCGCAGGCATCAGCCTGGGAGGATGGATAACCAATCTTCATCATGCATATTTCAACACCGCGGATGTCTATCGGCCGATTTTTGCAGGCGCCGCGCCGGACGCACTCTTTCTGGAGTCTTCCTATGGCCGCTTGACGTCCGGCAGCGCGTGTACTCGGCCGGAGCGCATTAGGGATGTTCTCAATTTTGAGGAAGCTTTCTCCAAACGGGGTCCGGACAATGTCTACGCGCTCCTTGCCAGATATGATCAATACGTTCAACTCGAACGGCAGAAGACCGTGTATGACCCGGGGCATCTGACGATTATGGAAGCCGGACACGTTACCGGGAGCAGCCGTAACGCCGAGCTGCGAAAATTTCTGTTCGCCAGGTGAGCGTGCAACAGAGGTAAGGCTGCTTTGACGGTCCATCGGAATGCTTGGATCCGCCGGTTCTCCGCAGCATGATGGAAACCGATTGCCCGTATTCAGGTCCGCGGGACCGGTTCCCGGAACTCGACGCTGAGGAGCGTCAGTCCGCGCGCGGGAGCCGTCGGAGGCGCGAGCGAGCGATCCCCTGAGGCAAGCACGCGCTCGAGCCAGGCTTCATCGCGTTCGACCTGTCCAACGGCGACGAGTGCGGAAGCCATGATGCGTACCTGTTTCCACAAGAATCCGGCGCCGCGTACAAGAATGTCGAGTGGTTTGCTTCCGAAGAGGTCGAGCCGTTCGAAGTGGATCGAGTAAATAGTTCGCG
>CAZHXC010000083.1:0-9411 GCA_964536145.1 uncultured Spirochaetales bacterium
TGAATACCAGCTCGTGCCCCTGCGGACCTCCGAGTCCGGGGCGGCCGAGGAGGATTCCAAATAGCGGAAGTTGATGGAAACAGTTTATCTCAAGGATAGAGTCCCCCCTCACAATGACGAGGCGGAGAAAGCGACAATAGGCGCCTTGCTGTTAGACTCGGAGGCGCTTTCCACCGTACTTCGCTATTTACGGCCGGAAGACTTCTACAGAACGGCACATAAAAAGATATTTCAGGCCATCATTGACCTTTTCCAGAAAGGAGAGGTCATCGATCTGATAACCCTCACAAACGAGCTCAGGGTGAAGGGCGAGTTGGAGAGCTGTGGCGGCCTCGCATACGCTTCATCGCTGACTTCGGAAGTTCCCACCAGCGCAAACGTCGAATACTATGCCCGGATCGTACAGGGCAGCAGTGTCCGGCGTTTGCTTATCAAGATATCCCACGGTATCATAGCCAACGCATACGATGACTCGCTCGAGAGCAGGACCATAATCGAGGAGGCGGAGAAGGACATCTTCGAAGTAACCGACAGACAGCAGTCCGGTAACTTCAAGACCGCAGGTGAGGTGGTGGCGCGCACAATCGAAGCGATTGAGAAACGGTACCACGCAAAGGACAATTACACCGGGATACCGACGGGTTTTTCGGATTTGGACAACATGACAAGCGGGTTCCAGAATGCGGAGTTTATCGTCATCGGGGCAAGGCCATCCGTCGGAAAAACCGCCTTTGCCTGTACTATTGCGGCGCATATGGCCATCAAGGACAAGATCCCGGTGGGTTTTTTCACGCTCGAAATGTCGGATATGGCGCTGATGCAGAGAATCGTTGCCTCGGAGGCGCGAATCGAGAGCAACAAAATCAGGACGGCGCTTCTGACACCCGGTGACTTTCACAGCCTTACCGATGCGGCCGCCCGCATTTACGAAGCACCCCTCTATATAGAAGATACTCCAAATATGAAGCTTCTTGATGTCCGGGCGCAGGCCCGGAGGATGATTACCCAGCACGGTGCCAGGATCATTTTCATCGACTATCTCACCCTCATCACACCCGAACGGGAGGGGAATATTCCTCGGCATGAACAGATCGCCGAGATTTCGCGCTCTTTGAAAGCGCTTGCTCGAGAGCTCGAGATTCCCGTGGTTGCGCTTTCACAGGTGCGGAGGGAAACCGAAGGAAAACAGCCGACATTGGCTGATCTGCGGGAATCCGGTTCGATCGAGCAGGATGCCGATGTGGTAATCTTTCTCCATAGAGACCGGGTGGGTACCGATCAGGACGATGGGCGAAACGACATCGTCACCGAGGTAAATGTCGCAAAGCAACGAAACGGCCCGGTGGGTATAGTACGGCTTGCCTTCTTGCCGCACTATACCAAGTTCGAATCCCTTTCCAGCGAAATGTAGCGCCTAACGTGTAATATATTGACTCAGGCTGCCGGTGGAGGTGACCACCTGACCGGCCTTTGTCACTGCAGCCCAGCTCAGGTTTTCAAAGAGATAGAAGTTCACCATGACCTCTCCTGTAAGCCTGTCCCAAGCTGTAAGTGAATAATCGCGGTTCAGTCCTATGATCCAATTGTCGATCACCTCTACCTTCACAGGTATATTATCGTTCTCCTCGGCGTGCATGAGCCGGCCGGCCCGGGCGTACAGTACTTTATTCGTTCCGGCCGAAGTAAGAAAGAGAGTCCCGCTGTCAACGGACATATCGGCGTAGAGCGCTCTTTCCGGGATTGTGTACAGTGTTTCCGACCGTTCGAATATGGAACCCGAAAAGCTGGAGAGCACCGTTCTGGGGCTGGTCGTTGTCCCTTCCAGACTCAAGGTATAGAGAGTCCGGCTTGACGGATCGTAAGCCAACGAAAAGGTCTGGATGCTCGTATCGTTGAACGGCACCGTTTCACCGGTCACGGTATCGATGAGCAATTTTGAGGTCTGCAGCGTCTGCGATCTCCTGCCGGCGGCTACAATGCTGTCGGGGCCCGCGAACACGGCGGTTTTGATACCGCGTACCTGTGTTTCAAATACAAACGATTGGCTTAGATGGTCAAAGAGCTGGATTCTTCCTGCCGAATCTACGGTTAGCATGAGGTTGTCCCGCGTCTCGAGGGAGAGTATAGGCGCTGAATACGGGGAGATAGGCAAACCAACGGCGCCCTCTACCGGACTGAATACCTGATATCTTCCGACGGGGCTCGATGTGTCGAGTATCACGTAGGCGCCGTCACCGAGCGGATGAACCGATACAGGGGCGTTGAGCGGGTTGTTCTGGGTGTAGGTGATGACCGATTCGGATATCTGATCGCCAGGCCGGAAAAGATAATCGGCGTACAGCGTCATGATTGTGGACGGAGAAGCGATCATCAGACTGTTGGATGCATCGAAATCATCGATTTGCAACAGTCTGTTCCGCGAGAACAACCGGAAGTTGCTCGACGAATATGGCTGATACATGATCTCTCCAGATCCGGTTCCGGTATACATGGTTCTTTCGACTTCAATAAAGTTTGAGCTGTAATCATCGGGCAGGGAGTATCTGGAGAACCGCGAGCGAAAGGAATTACGTGAAAATATGAAACTCTGCAGTGTGGATGATTCGTCGTCCGCGTCCGGACCAACGAGACAATTGATTACACTGGAGCTTTCATCGACTGTGTAGCTTTCGATACCGGGCACTCTTACTGAATCTACATCAACTCCGGAAAGAAGGTCTATTGCCACAAGCGTATCGTCGGTGAGACCGATCATAAATCTGTTGTTCGAAACGAACGAAATCTGCTCTAAGTCGGCAAGTGTCCTGTATTCCTGCACGAGGTTACCAAGCCGTAAATCGCGGTATTGGATGCTCCCCGAGGAGAGGTATACGAGTATGCGGCTTTCTGAAGACGAAATCCTGAACGCGGAAACAATTCCAAACCCGTTCTTCAGATAGGGTGGACGGCTCCCGGTGTTGGAATCGAGGATTGTCATGCTCTCCCAATCGGCAACCGAATATGCCAGGAACGAGCCTCCCGGAGAAAATGAAAAATAGAGGGGGAGCGCCTCCATATTTCTCGAGAATACCCGTCTGTTCTCCTCCCAATCCCAAACGCTGAGCCGATAGATGCTGATACCGTCGCTTTCGATGACGGCTGCCCGCGGCTCGGTGGGATGAACCGCCAGATCTACGAGCGGCAGCGCTCCAACCTGCATCCTCCGTATCAGCTTTTTGGATGTTCTGCTCCACGCCCTCAACGTGCCGTCCTCGCTGATCGATACGAGGACATTCTCATCAGGAGTGGATGCAAGCTTGGTTACCGGAGCGATGTGGCCGCTCTGCACCACCACACTCCCGGCGTCAAAGGCGAAACAGTTCGCAATGAAGAAAAATGAAAATAAGCACACCAGGATGTGTTTCACCCTAGTTCTCCTCAATCTCGATTTTGTTGATTGACACGTACGGAGGCTCCAGAAATGTATTATACGGCTCTTTAAGCCTCTTTTCCGGCAGCTCGCTCGCCGCCCGCTCGTACGTTTCTCTCGGGATGTTGACTCTCCCCACTTCGTCATCACGAAGTCCGATTATTTCCAGAACAAGAGACTCTCTTTCGATATCTTCGAAGAGAATGGTTGGCGTGGTGCCGGCGCCGACCCTTACAAGCAGGTAGTACTTGATGAGCTCGACGGCCGAGTCATCCAGGCCGGCATCGTAGATTTTCAGTTTCTCGACAAGTTCGGGAAAACCGATTACAACGCGATCGGCATCGGGATAATCGGTTAATCCCAGCAGATATCTGTTGCGGTCACGTTCGGGAACCAGAAAAATTTCAATATCCCTGTTTGCGTCCGTAACCCGCAGTGGTACTTCCGGTTTTACCAGATGGCCGCAATGCGGACAGGTAAATGTGAGATAGGTGCCTTTTAGTATCTGCTCGAGCGTGGTTGTATCATCGGAAAGATCAACGGATTCGGGGATGACGGCGTCAAAGGTTTTGTCACAGACACAGGTAATCGTAGCCATGCGATTCTACACCCCCTATTGGCCCGCAAGATAGAACACGTCGTTGAACAGGGTAAGTATCAGGATTGCAAACAGGATAGCGAAACCAACTATCTGATATCTGTAGAAGAACTTTGGACGTATCTGTTTCTGCGTTACGAGTTCAACCAGTGAAACGACGATAAAGCCCCCGTCAAGTGCGGGAATGGGCAACAGGTTCATGAAACAGAGCGCTACGCTCAACATGCTCAAAAAACGAAACACCACGAGCAAACCTCTGCCTATGCCCTGTCCGAATCCCTGGGAGGCAACCTCACCCACAAGGTATGTAATCCTGATAGGCCCTGAGACGGCCGACCGGAGATTCACGCCTTTGAAAAGCAGCGCAATGCTTCTTATTGACAAAGCGAGTGTTGAAAAAGCCTCTTCCACGCCCCGCCCAACAGCTTTGAATGGGTTGGGCTGTCTTTCGAGTATCGTAACGCCGGCAAAGGAGAACCCTAGGTCCACAGTCCCATCCTGCGTGTAGGTGACCGGTATCTCGACTGATCTTGTCACACCGTCACGCTTGATGCCCAGATCGATGGACTCAGGTCGATCTTCAAGCACTTCGTACAGATCGAGGGAATGTTCAACGGGTACACTGTTGACACTTGTAATTCTATCTCCCGGTGAAACACCCATCTGTTCGGCAGCCGAATCTTCGGCAATCTTGGCAACCACAGGCTCAACCCACGCTGCTACGCCGATAAACCCGGCGCCTGTTTCCGGATCAAGCCTGGGTGTTATGGTAAGAGTGACGGGTTGGCCGTTTCTTTCGACCACTATCGGCATCTGTTCACCTGCGGAAGGTGTAATAAGCTGCTCGAGGTCTCTAAATGATTCCACCTTTTTGCCGTCGATCTCGATTATCCTGTCTCCCGTTTGCAGGCCGGCCCTGTCAGCGGGGTATTCGCTCAACGTGGCCATGTCGGTTTCAGATTGAAGGATGATGCGGTTCTCCAGGGTATGAACCGTGAAACCGGCAAACCAGATGATCGACAGAACCAGGACCGCAAAGAGAAAGTTCGCAAAGGGACCGGCAAAATAGGTAAGTGTGCGTTTCCAGGCAGGAACGCCAAAGAGTGAATCCGGTTGAGGTTGAACGTTTTGAGTGTCCTCGTTTTCCGCCTGCTTGAGGTAATCCTCTCCCTTCATTTTGCAGTACCCGCCGATCGGGAGGAGAGATAGCCTGTACTCGGTGCCGCGCAAGGATTTCCTGAGAAGGACCTTTCCCCAGCCCACCGAAAAAGCCTCAACCTTTATGCCGCTCGCTTTTGCCGCCACAAAATGGCCAAGCTCATGAATGATGATGACAAGGCCGAGGCCGAGCAAGCCGAGAATTATATTCAATAAAATCATATCAGGTATTCACAGCCCGGATACATTGTAGCGCCTTCTCCCGGGCGTTCTTATCATATTCCTCTATCTCTTCAAAAGAGCCTATCAGGTTTTCAGTTTGCCCTTCAAGACAGTGACGGATTATCACAGGAATGTCCGTAAAGGGAATTTCTTCATGTATAAACGCTTCCACTGCTATCTCATTTGCCGCATTGAATACAAGCGGGTAGACGCCTCCAGCCCGTGCCGCCTCCCTCGCAAGGTCAAGACAAGGGTATCTCTTCTCATCGGGCTTTCGCAAGCTCAAATCAAGAGCAGAAAAATCGATGCGTTCAAAAGGGTAGGGTATCAGTGTTGGGTAAGAGAGAGCGTTTTGAATCGGTGTCCGCATGTCAGGAAGGCTCATTTGTGCATAAACGCTGCCGTCCACTGTGGTGACCATGCCGTGAATACAGCTTTGTGGATGGATTACCACCTCCACTCGCTCTTCGGTCACCCCAAACAGCTCGCACGCCTCGAGTATTTCCAGGCCTTTGTTCGCCATTGAAGCCGAGTCTATCGTGATTTTTCTGCCCATATTCCAGGTAGGGTGGGGTAAGGCGTCACGCCAGGTGACCTTGCTCAGTCGTTCCACGGGCAACTCGCGAAATGCCCCGCCGCTGGCGGTGAGTATGAGCGTTTGTACATCAGCCGGGTTACGGTTTTCAAGCAATGAAAAAAGCGCGGCGTGTTCCGAATCCACCGGGAGTATCTTTTTGTCTTGCTTGCGCGCCAGTTCCCGGATCAGCCCGCCGGCGATAACCATGGTTTCTTTGTTTGCGAGAGCAAGATCTTTACCTGATTCAAGCGCGGCAACCGAAGATTTGAGCCCCGCGGCGCCGGCTATGCCGTTGACTACCACATCAGCATCGGTATCGCGGATCATATCGAGGAGACCTTGTTCTCCGGTATAGGCGATCCGTGTGTCCTCAGGTATTGAACCGCTCAATGCGAGCCGTTCTATTCCGAAAACATCGGCAGTCTTCAGAAGCTCTTCTTCACGAGTGTGTGCAGAGGCCGCAACAACCGAAAAAAGTTGACCGTGAGCCTCCACGACACTCAGGGTGCTTGTCCCGATTGACCCGGTGCAACCGAGAAGTATGATCCGCTTTGTTCTAATCTCTTTCATGATTATGCAACATACCGGATAAGAAGGTAAAAAACGGGTGCGGCAAATACAATCGAATCTATCGAATCGAGTATACCGCCACGGCCGGGTATGATCCTGCCCGAGTCCTTTACACCGGCGGAGCGTTTGAACAGGGAAGCTATCAGGTCGCCGGCGACTGCCGCAAGTCCGATACATCCACCCACTATCAATGCAAGCGTCAGGCTCGAGCCGAAAAAACCGGGAAAAAAGATATAAAACACCGCGGTACTGCCGATTGAAAAGGCTATTCCCGAGATAAGACCGGCAATGCTCTTCTTTTCGCTGACAGGAAATATCCCGCGGTTGTTCTTTCCGAGAAGCGAACCTAAGGCATACGCCATGCTGTCATTGAGAAAGACCGATACAAAGAATATCAAGAACGCGAGCTCGCTCTGCGGCAACCCGGCGACCCTCACAAGGAAACCGGCAAAGACGCCGGGGTAGAGCATGATAAGAAGGTCCGCCCCTATCCGGCTGAGCGCCGCTTCTATTCCTTCCCGTGACTGTCTGAAAAGCGCGGCCAAAAGATTTATCCAGAGGACAACCGGTAGCACGAGACGGGCAATCTCCGGAGTGATAACACCGGAGATTTCCAGATATGCGGCTACCGGGAAAAAGGCTCCACAGATCAATGGAAGGCTCAGGTTGCGCGGTATGCCGCGATTCTTGAAGAAGGCGGCGGTTTCCGATGCTCCGATTACTGAAGCGGCGAGTATCAGCGCAGAAAATGCCAGATGATGTAAAAAGGGCAGAAAGAGAATCACGCATACGACTGCGGGGATTCCTATAAAAAAGGTCAGAAGCCGCTTGGATACAGTTTTCAACACGTGCCACCGTATGTTCTCTTTCTGCGGCCGTAGTCCTTGATCGCCTCTATCAGGTCTTCGCCGGTAAAATCCGGCCACAGTTTTTCGCTGAAATAATACTCCGAATAGGCGCTTTCCCAGGTGAGAAAATTGCTCAACCGTCTCTCTCCACCTGTTCTGATGATCAGGTCGGGGTCCGGCATCTCAGGCTGATCGAGGTGACGCTTTAGTGATTCCTGAGTGATCTCCCCGTTCTCCTCTGAGACGAACCGGTTTACCGCCCGTACTATCTCGTCCCGTCCACCGTAGTTAATTGCTAAATTGACCACCGTGCCATTATAGTCTGCGGTGTCTCGCAGCGCATCCCGGATATCTCTCTGCACAAAACCCGGGAGCGGATTGATATCTCCGGAATGGGTTACCCTGATCTTGTTCTCGCGGTAAAAGTCGTACTCTTTCTTCAGAAATTGAGCTATCAGACGCATAAGGAAGCTGACCTCTTCCTGTGCCCGTTTCCAGTTTTCAGTTGAGAATACGTAGAGCGTTAAATATTTCAGGCCGATTTCGGACGCCGTGCGCACTACAGTCTTTGCGGCGTTCAAGCCCTCGCGGTGGCCGGCCGTTCTCGGGGCATTTCTGCGTTGTGCCCATCGCCCGTTGCCGTCCATGATGATACCGATGTGGACGGGCAAAACTCCGTCAAACTTCAAGTATTTCTTTCTCTTTCTTTTCGAGCAACTCGTTTATTTTTTCGATATAGGTATCCGTGAGCTTCTGCACTTCATCGGTGAGCCGTTTTTCCTCGTCTTCGCTGATCTCGCCGGCTTTCTGCTGTTTCTTGAGATCGTCGTTTGCATCACGTCTGATATTTCTGATTGCCACGCGGCTTTGCTCCGCCATATTCTTGGCCACTTTCACGTATTCCTTTCGTCTTTCCTCGGTAAGGGGCGGGATATTGATACGGATAACCTTACCATCGTTATTCGGGTTTACCGAAAGCTCGGACATCTGGATAGCTTTTTCAATTTCTCCCAACAATGATTTGTCCCACGGCTGGATAACGACCAGACGGGCTTCCGGGATCGAGATTGTCGCCAACTGGTTAAGCGGAGTCTTCTGGCCGTAGTATTCGACTTGAATTTTGTCGAACAGCGAAGCCGACGCTCTTCCTGTCCTGATGGTGTTGAAATCATCCTGAAGCGCGGCCAAACTTTTGGTCATCCTTTCTTCTGCCTGGCTGATTGCCATACAATCTCCTTACATTTTAAAAGAGCCGGCGCACATCTTCCTCTGAGTGTGCGCCGGCTTTCTTCGACTAATCCTGGCCTACTTTGAAGTAAGCAAAGTCAACAAGTTTGACAGAACCACCTGCGGTTTTGCTTATTTCATCGAGCTTTTGGGATACACTTTTCTTTTCTTCCCTCACAAAGCCCTGATCTACCATGACCACCTCAGAGAGGTGTTTCTTCAACTTGCCCTTTACAATGCCTTCGACAACTTTCTCAGGCTTTCCAAGGCTCGCCGCCTGTTTGGCGAATATCTCTTCCTGTTCGCGCATGTAGTTCTCATCCACATCTTCCCTGTTGAGGTAGAGTGGATTGAACGCTGCAATGTGCAACGCGCAATCGAATACGAAGGTTCTTACCTCATCATTTGTTAGCAGATCAGCGTTCTCTACTTCCGCCTTTATCAGGACACCGATTTTGCCTTCACCGTGGATATAGTCCACAGCAACTTGATTTTCACCAATCGGCATGGTGCGCATTCGCTTCAGGCTCATGTTCTCTTTGATTCTGCTCTTTACATCGTCAACAAGAGCGTTGATCTCTTCGGTTACCTCATTGGTACATGAATCCGCGGCTTTTGAAACTATCGTATTTCCGAGTTCTATAAACTCCTCATTGCGTGCCACAAAATCGGTTTCGCAAGAGAGCTCCACGAGGGCGGCGCAGTTGTCGGTGATTTTTGAGAATACACGGCCTTCGTTCGCCGCCTTTCCGCTCCTTTTTGCCGCGGCGGCAAGGCCAAGCTCCTTCAATTTCTTTTCTGC
>CAZHXC010000084.1:0-785 GCA_964536145.1 uncultured Spirochaetales bacterium
CCTTTCACCCTCAAGTAGGTGCGCCCTGCCGGGCGCACCACAAAAAAAAAACCGCCCCCCCGGTGGAGGGCGGCGCGAATAAGCGTTGTTGGCGATTATTTAAGGTTGATCGTAACGCTCATGCCCAGGTTGTTGATGATGTCGAACGGATTCAATCCGGGACCACCGCCTGCGTCGTCACCGAAAACATCAAAATTCAGGGCGGTCATGACGGCCTGGCCGAATAGGTCGAGGGTGAGCCCCTCGGTAGGCAGCCACCGCAGCATGAAATTCATGTAGCCTCTCCAACCTGCGTCAAGGATATCCCTTTCGGTTCCGGTGGTAACCGTGTTGGTGATGTCGTCTGTCGGAGTAGAATCCACCTCGGTTGCCCCTGCAGTGTCGGAATACACGGTAGTAATCGTCGCTGTGGTAGTGTCAGCGGTCGATTCGTAGTTTTTCTCTGTGTAGAAATGCAGGGTGTACCCGTTGATGATCTGGAACATGCCTTCCTTCAGGTTCACTCGCGTTGCTACAGGAATGTAGAAGTTCATGATAGCAGAATTGTCTTTTTCGCTGTCAGAGGTCGATACGGTGGTGACAGTCGTTTTCCTTCCTTCAGATCCTGCGGGGCCGACAACGTCGCCAAAAGCGGTTGGTGCACCGGACACGCCGCCGTCGTCATACGTATAGGTGGTGGTGGTCACGGCGTCGTCACTCTTGATGTTGCCGAACCTGAACTGCGGATTGAGAATCAGTCCAGCTTCTATCTCGAACACGTTGCCGGGATTGTGGAAGCTGACCAC
>CAZHXC010000084.1:795-6725 GCA_964536145.1 uncultured Spirochaetales bacterium
CCCGCCTCAACATCAAGGTCGTTGTATGTGGTGGTTACCGGCTGAATAAAAGTCTCGCTGTAGGTATACGTGGTGGCGTTGTTCGCAGCATCCGGACCGGTATAGGTGAAGCTCTCGGTGGTGGCCTGTGTGTCGTTTGTCGCCTCCAGTCCGTAGCTCAGGCCGCCGACGAGGTTTAGATTACCGAGTTCGTTGATCGGCATAACAGGATCAACCCGGCCGCCTAATTGAAAGGCAAAGGTTGCGTTCTTGGAGTTCTCGAGATCCGTCGCCGCGTTAAGGCCGGCGAAGAACGCACCGTTGGTCGCATAGTTGGTCCACAGGTCACTGGCCTCGAGGGGAGCTGCGTTGAGGGCGTACGGGGCAGATTCGGCGTTGTAGTCGCCCCCGGCAAAGCCCTCCGTGTATGTAATGCTCGCCGTTACACCGGATCCCACACCACCACCGTTCGTGGTATCGTCGGTACTAATGCTCGTTACCTTCGGGATACCGCCTGCGGGAGGAGCGCCGCTTGCTGTCCGCAGGAGAGCTGTGGCCACTATGGGCAGCTCGATGTCGAGGGGGAGTACGAGCTCTGCTACCGCACCGATGTCAGTACTCGACGCGCTGGGATAGCGCTTTGCGCTGCCGTCGGGTGCGGAGCCGTAGTAAATGCTCTGACCGGTTATATAGTCGGGAGTTGTCGGAGTGTATTCACCCGCGGTGTATCCATATACGTATGACCCGCCTACTTTTCTCGAGGACATATCGAGGTCGGCAAAGAGCGACACACCGATGAATCCAAGGTCAACACCGGCGCCAAACACCGCCTGGGTGCCGGACACATAGTCGGTGTACGATTCGGTGTTGCTCAGGGTGAACTCTGCATTGCCGTCGGCGTCAGCGTCGTCGGTGTAGGTCGTGGTCTCTGTCCACTCACTGCCAATGAATGGGGGGAGTCCGGCCAGATTGAGATTGTTTGTCATCGTCTTATGAAACTCACCAATAACACCAGCACGGAAGTCCATAACCGGAAACGCTGCACCGAGCAGGATGTCCTGGAAATCCGTGCCCTGAATGAGGGTGTTTGTGGTGAAGGGATTAACCGGACCGGTCCCGCTCTGGGTTAAGAGGGGGGTTGTCCATTGCCAAGACTCATAATTCCCGTACATCGTGTGAAATGTGTACCCTTCATAATTCGACAGTTCGCCAGGCGAGCGAATGATGATGTCGATTTCGTCATAAAACAGACCGGAAGTAACGAAACTCAACATCGACTGAGGAAGATACGAATAAATCGTACCCCATGGGCTGATCCAAGTTGTCTGCTGCGCAGGTAGAAATACGGCTACGAGCAGCAACACCAGAGCAAAAAGCAAAACCTTTCTCATCTTTTCCTCCGTGAGATATTTGAGATGATTTAAGCATACGGCAAGAATACTATGATTGCAAGAATCCCTTTTTTCTTTTGTCAGTCTGGTACTGCACGTAATCATCCATTCACTCTATTCCCACGTAGGAGACTTTCACTCCCAAGCAGGTGCGCCCTGCCGGGCGCACAAAAAAAGACCGCCCTTACCAGGGCGGTCCAAAGAATTTATTGATTATATCCCTGCGTTAGAAAGAAATCCCGGCTGACAAAGTCACGGCGCCATTGGTGGCGTCAGCATCACCGACTTTCTCAAAATCTGACCATGCAAGTGTAAAAGTGGTGTTGTTAATGCTGTGAAAATCTTCATCCGCAGCTACGGAAAGCCCCATGCTCAGCGTCTCGGTGGAATCATATCCGGCTTCGTAGTCAACGCTGATTCCGCCATCGGAATAACCGAGGCTTCCGGCTACGCCCCAGAAAAGCTCGTCTGCAAGAAGGTCGAAAAGGCTCACATCAACGCCGGCACTGACAGGAGCGAAAGCAGCTGCCAAACCGAATTTGGTATCGAGAATCTCATCTGTGTAGTATGCATCCGCATATGCGCTAACATCGTCCACCACATCTACGTCAATGTTTGCGAGTACTTCCCAGGAAAGCTCATCAACGTACTCGGTATCAAAACCCACAGATAGGCTGCCCATGCCGAAATCAACAACCGGGTTCAGTCCAAACCCAAACACCTCGCCTGCATAGAAAAGTCCGAGGTCCAGAGTTATCATGTCCGGAACGAGATTCAAAGCTGATTGAGCTCCAACTCCATACTCGTTGTTCCCGGATTCCCAGTCGTCATTGCTGAATACAAGAAGTTTGATGTCGCTCAGGATACCTTCGCCAACCATTCCGGCACTGAAACCGTAAGTCTCATCAAATGGCGTTGCTGCAGCGACGCTCATTTCTTCATAAGAAGCGGCATCTTCATCGGCAAACCCTTGTGCATAACTAACATCCGGTGAGGGCTCAAGAATGTTGACGTAGATAACACCGTTGGTGATTTTCGCGGTGTTTACTCCCACAGCCACTTCTCCGGTAATAAAAGAAACGGCCTCACCATCGGCATCGTAAAACTCTCCCCAAACCAGGCCGTCCTCACCATCCTCTGTAAGATAGAATGTTTCCATACTCGAGATGTCGATGGCGGAAAGCTCCACTTCCAGTTCTCCCCACCAACCATCGCCATCCGCGGATTTGGTGGTCCCGGCAATCGTAACAGACGCTGAACCGCTGGTTTCATTGAGAAAACCATGGTTCGACTCATCGAGATCGAAACCAAAAGTGAGAGTGGCGTCGCCTGTTACACCAGCTGAAAGATCGGCAAATGCAAGGCCCGCAGCAGCGAGTAACACAACGAGTACAACTATCGGTTTTTTCATTTCACTTCCTCCTAAGTGCGTGGGGATTCCAGGTCAACGACCCAGAGCGGTTCCCCTTGTTTTTCTAACTTCAAATCAGTATAGCAACCGTAAAATACCGTGTCAACAAATTTTACTTTTGGCGACCAATAAGGAGTTTTTTTTCGCATATTTTTCATACTTTTTGTCAAATTTTTGCCCATTCCCACTACATGTAGTGTTCTGCATGGCATTTTACCTCTATATATTGCGTATGTCAAACAATGAAAAAGAAATATGCTTCAAAGACCGTTTTTTTATTTTTTTCATGAGTTCTCGGGCGCGGACAGAGCATTGATACCGGTAGCAAAGGGCGGTACATTTACTTAGACGATGGAAGGGCTTACAAAAAAAATCCGGGGAGACTGGTTCGACCTCAGAGAGATTGCCGACGAACCCTTTGAGCTCGAAGAGTACTTCTCCTTTGACAAGACAAGATTGACATCGGTCTCAGAAGAGCTCCGCCTCGCGGTTGAGCGCGGAGCCCCGGAATATAAGAATCGCAAGCTCTCCGAACTCTATGCATTTCTCGACTCCTATCAATACGATTCGAGGGGATACGAGACCCTTGCACGTCTGGCCGCTTCTTTCTCGGAATTGCTCTACGTGACGCTCCTCCAGCGGCTTATCGCAACCGGTGTGGTCAAAGTACGGAGCCCGAAAGGCAGCGAGAGCTCCGAGAGCTCCCCACTACCCGGACTGAAAGATATCGTTCAAGACGTACAGGAACGCATCGCCAAAAACCCGGAGCTCCGGACAAACGAAACGGTGAAGAATATCCTCATGCAGGTGAGTATCTACAGAAACGAGCTTGCCAGGATGAAGGAGCTCGAGCCGAAGATTCTCCCCGACAAGAAGGCGTCGTTTCTCAAGAACTTCAAAGACAGATTTGGAGAAATCACCTCAAAAATACAGGAGCATTACCGGGTGATTGCAGAGCAAGACCAGAAACAAGCGGCTTCGCAGATCGAAGAGACACACCCCTTGAAACGGTACAACCTCAAACCTCTCGGTAAATTGCTCTCCGACCAGGCCTCCGAAATATCGCAGCTACGTTCCACGCTGCAATACGCCAACTCGGAACGGTACAAAGTACGGGATATCCTCTCGGGAATCACCGACAGGAGAGAGCGCACCAGGATGCTTATACAGATGGAAACGTCTAAATACGCAGAAATTACGGGCCCGGGCGTGAGTCCCGCCATCCTCGGGAAAGCCTTTGCCGCGGAGATCATCAAGGTATTCGCCAGGCAGATATCGAGATTATAGCGACCAAAAGGGCGGCCACCGGGGCGTCGCAAGATGACTTTTCTTGACCTAAGCACCTTCCTCCCATACAATCATTCCAACTCGCCGTGGTATGGAGGAGAAACGATGCCGACCGGTTTTACGCTGTCAGTCTATCCCTGGGTCTATCTTGCACAGTACGATAAGAATGGTGATTGGACCGAACAATTCATCGAACAACCGCACAAGAGCCCTTCAGAAGAAGCGGCGATGGACCCGGAAGATTTCGACAGGCTGCTGAAAAAGCGAAACTCGATTGAAGGTCTGCCCGTGGTAAATCTCACCACGCAGTACGGGTTTGGCGTGTTTGAAGGACTCAAGGCGCTACCGCACTCCGACGGGAGCCTCAAGATATTCAGACCCGATCAGAATGCGAGCCGCTTTCACAGATCGATGGAAGGTTTGAAAATGCCTCCCTTCCCTGAAGATATGTTTGTAGAAGCGGTCAAAGGCATCGCTCGCAATAACCTCGACCTTGGTTTTGCTCCCGGCTATGATCCGGATTGGGAAGAGGATGACTTTGTTGCCGGACACTCGATGTACCTCCGCCCCTTCACCTACTCCGAACCGGCAATCGGGCTTGGCATGAGCTCGCAACCTTGGGTGATTATCGTGGCTACACCGGTAGGTTCATATTTCAGACCGGGAACTTCGTCGGCGGTTACCACTTCCCGTATCCGCGCGGTGCCCGGTGGTACCGGATGGATAAAGTGCGACGCCAACTACGTGACGCCGATTCTCGCAAAGAAGGAAGCTGAAGGCGCCGGGTATATGGAGGCAATTTTTTTAGACGCCACCGAGCACCGCTATATCGAAGAAGGATCTTCCTGCAACATATTCTTCCATCTTAAAAATGGAAGTCTGGTGACCCCCGATCTCCAGGATACCATCCTGCCCGGTGTAACCCGCAGAAGCGTCCTGACGCTTGCCGATGATATGGGCGTGAGGACGGAAGAACGAAAGATATCGATCGATGAGGTGCTGTCGGATGCGGTGGAAACCTTTGTTACCGGAACGGCGGCGGGGATCGCCCATATCGAATCAATTACCCACAAAGATAAGACGGTCATTTTTGCCGATGGTGAAATGGGCGAGATGACACGCACGCTTCTAAAAACTTTGAAGGGAATTCAATACGGGGCAATTGAGGACCGCCACGACTGGATGTTCGAGGTTTAGCGGAGTATCGGCACGCCGCCGATATCTAAAAGGCCATTTCACTCAAGTCTCGGGGAATCTCATTGTATATTTCAACCTCAAATCCCGGTTCGGGATAGATAATCGCCCGCGTATTCAGAAACGAAAGATTCTTTGACTCGGTCCTGACAAGGGTCTGCCTGTCCCTCGTCAGCCTGTCGAAAAACTCGGAAGCTGTGGTCAGGTGAACCAGAGCGTCGGTCACCTTTTCCGAATCGCCGGTTTGTTCGGATAGCCTGAAGAGAGTCGCGCCCAGGTTGGTGTACGCCCGCATGAGATTTTCCAGCAACGCACGATGCTCCGGTCGTTCCTCCGGCTGCAGGTCCGGAATATTCCGCCGTTCGTTTTCCAGATCGGTAATCAGGTGGAGATAATACCCTTGAGCCGCTGAGTAGAGCCCCTGGTGGTAGAGTGTATTCGCCGTTGCAAACATCAAATTCTCATTGGATGAAAAATCCCCGGAGGCTTCGTAGAACTTCAAAAGGGCATCGTCATATCGCCCGTTCCGATAATTGATGTACGCCATCTTGTAGTCAAGCACCGGCGGTGAATAGCCCATCTCCCGCGCCGTCTGGTAGTTATTCATGGCGCTGGGGAAATTCCCGCTTACGTAGTAATACACATCTCCCAAATTGCTGTAAATTCTC
>CAZHXC010000084.1:6735-9402 GCA_964536145.1 uncultured Spirochaetales bacterium
CGAATGTTTCGTTCTCCGAGAGGAAACCCCTGTCTTCCGCGGCTTCAAAGGTTTTCTTCGCGGCAAGGAATTTGTCCTCCGCCTCGAGGTATTGCTGGTCGCGGAACGCCGCCTCTCCCTGCCGGTTCATCGTATCTATGAAACGTGTCTCTTCGAGGGAGTTCCGGTTACGCTTCACCCTGTACGCTTGAAAGGCCTTTGTGAGGGCGGTTCTTTCTTCTGCATAATTCCCGAGATGCCTGAACAGCCGCGAGAGGTGGTAGTGCACATCCGGCAGGTCCGGATCCTGCTCCATGGTCCTGAACAGCACCTCTCTCGCATCGGCAACGTATTCGGACCGGCCGGTGGCAATGTCCCGCGATACCAGATACCCGCCGAGCTCGGCGTAAATGGGCGTATTCAACTCGAGCTTCTCGATACTCTGAAAGTACTCCTTGAGAGCAAACACCTCCTGCATATTGTCCGTGCGAATGAAGTACTCGAGCATTCTGAACATCAGCTCGTCACGCCGTCCGTACTTCTCTATCAAGGTGGCAAAGGCAAGACGCGCGTCCTCATATTTGTCCGGATTCTCGAGCGCCCACTCCATGTAGTTGTCACCCGATTGCAGAAGGGCGTCATAATCGTATATGTATTCATCCCGATTCAGGATTCTATTGAGCAGTTCTTCAGCGTGAGAGTAATTGGCCCGGCGGTAGGTTTCGAGGTTTGCGTAATCAAGCAGCCCATGTCTGTCAAAACCGCCGGAAGCGGCCAACAGTTCCTCGTATTTGTCGGCGGCCAGATCGTTCCGGTTCTGTTCGACAAACTCATCGGCATATTGAAAAAATCGTCTTTTTGATTCCCACAGCTCGCGGGCCTCATCAAAGGTTTCATTGCCGGCGATATAGCTGCCGTTTTCTATGTTCTCCAAACCTCGATTGTACAGAATAGCCGCCCTTACGGGCCTGTAGACAAATCGATAGCCGACAAACGAGAGCACTCCCAGGATAACGAGGACAACTGCCGCCGTTCTCGCAAACGGGAGGATTTTGTATTTGAACAGATACGCAAAGGTCCCTTTTTCCTCTTCAAACTCGATACCGGTCCGTTTTTCATACGCCGATGGTATGACGATCCTTTGGCCGGTAATACGGCCGGCGATATTTGCAATTTCCTTTGGTGACCTGCCCCGCACGAGAGCATCGACGAGAGTTTCCAGATTTTCTCCGGAGAGCTGCTCCTCACCGATCGCCTCTTCAACGATTATCCGGAGGTTCCGCGGAAGCGTTGAGAGCGTTCGCTTGAGCGATTCGAACTGATCATCCGAAAGATCAAGTACATCCTCTGACCCGGGCAATTGCTCGCTGACCGCGAGCGCCGGATTGAGCTCTTCCTCCGTTGGAAGCTCAGATTCGTCTTCTGTAACTCCAAATTGCTCGCTCAAGTCACCGAGGGAGAAATCATCGAGATCGAAATCCTCCTCGCCTATCTCAGACTCTTCGTCAACTTCTTCCTCGATACCCGCGCCCTCATCCGCCGTCTCAGGGGGTAGCTCAAACTCATCAACTCCGTCATCAAAGGCAAACTCTTCGGGAACCGATTCCTCTATATCGCCCCCTATCTCCTCGACGGGTTCACCGAGTTCTAACTCTTCGCCCAAATCCGATTCTAAATCCGTACCTTCGCCCGCGCCTTCTTCCGCAACGGCGCCCGCTCCGGCCTCTTCGTCTTCGAGGCTGAAATCCTCATCGGCAAATCCCTCGGGGAGCTCAAACTCCTCGGGTAGCTCTTCCGCCTCCTCCGGTTCTTCCGTGGCTTCCCCTTCGCCCGGCTCGGGGAACTCGGCTGCCTCTCCGGCCTCCTCTTCATCACCGCCGAACATATCGGAAATCTCGGCGTCGGCAATGTCATCAGGAAGCTCAAAATCCACATCGCTAAAATCGTCGCTCTCTTCCTCGCCTCCGGATGGTGTATCCATTGATTCGGTTAATCCTGCATACTCTTCCTCGGAGATGCCTCCGAACTCATCCTCCGGCTCCTCAACCGTTGGCTCTTCCTCTGCCTCCTCGGGCGCAGCCGTTTGGGGTTCTTCCATTTCCGGTTCTTCCAAACCCGCGAATATGCTGTCTATATCGAAATCTCCGGCCTGAGCATCTTCGGCTTCATCAAAGGAAAAATCCTCATCCGGAATTTCCATATCGCCGAGATCTTCAAAATCGGTTTCGGCGAGCTGCTCGGTGGTTGGCTCCTCCGGTGTTTGCGGAGCCGTCTCTTCGGGCGCTTGCGGCTCATCCGGCATTTCGAACGCCTCCACCTCATTCGGTGCTTCAGTTTCACGAGACGCAGTTTCGCCGGCCGCTTCCTCAGAAGGCGTCTCAGCCCCTGAAGTATCGAGATCGAGTAATTCGCTTAAATCATCGGAAAGCCCCGACTCAGGGGGCTCAATATCCTCTATACTAAGGCCCTGTTCGGCGAGGATTTCTTCTTCATTTCCGATTGCGTTCAGGTCAGATTTGAACTGTTCAATATCTTGAAGGCTGGGCATGTCTCTCCAATACCGCTTTTGTGAATATTACACCCTGCGGCCGCTTCCATAAACCGTCTGTGTGGTATTTTTGTCCATGAGGTTCTAGGCACCTGTGTATCCCTATCTATTATGTCGGAAAGATTTGGCTACTTATAAAC
>CAZHXC010000085.1:0-6116 GCA_964536145.1 uncultured Spirochaetales bacterium
GCCTACGAGTTGGACGATAAGGACTTTGGCCGATTCTAACACTTGACTACCGGCGCCGGGTTGGGCACGCGCAACGCGGCGCCGGATTTTTCGCGACATCGGTAACCCCTCGCCGTTGTGTTCCGGTGACAAGACAATTGTGTATTACTACAATAAGGAAAATCGCAGAATCAGGAGAGGTGTAGCCGTGGCGGAAAACAATGCAAGAGTAGTTGACTGGAAAGCACTAAAGGAGTTTACAAAAGAAGTATTCATGCAGGCGGGGGTCCCTGAGGAGGGAGCGGAAGCCGAAGCGAGCGCGCTCATTTGGGCGAATCTTCGCGCGGTGGATTCTCATGGTGTTCTCCGCATCCCCTGGTACATCGACAACATCGATAAGGGAGTGATGAACACGCATCCTAACATACAGACCGTCAAGGAGACCCCGGCCACATTGCTCGTAGACGCTGATCATGCAATGGGTCCGGTCGTGACGATACAGGTTGTCGACAAAGTGGTCCAAAAGGCCAAAAATGTAGGCATCGGCTGGGCTCTGATCAGAAATTGTACCCACCAGGGGGCATTGGGGTTTTACGCTCAAATGATTGCTGAAATGGATATGGCCGGCATAGTGTTTGTCTGCAGCCCACCGAACATGGCGCCTTTTGGCGCAAAGGCCCCCGGCCTCCACAACAGCCCCATTGCCATATCCGTACCCACAAAGAGACACCGGCCTCTCAATCTGGATATGGCAACCAGCGTGGTTGCAGGAGGTAAGCTGTGGTTGGCTGTGGACAAGGGAGTCCCCATACCGGAAGGCTGGGCGCTCGATAAGGAAGGCAACCCCTGTACCGATCCGCACAAATCGGGAGCGCTGCTGCCCTTCGGAGGGCCAAAAGGTTCAGGTCTGGCGATGATGTTCGAGTGCCTCTCGAGCGTTATGGCCGGGGTACCGCTGGCTGAGCCGGCGCTGCACGGCAGAGAGGGGAGTGAACGGGCCGGGACCAAAGAGAAAGCCGCCGATGGATCCCGTCTGAGCTACCTCCCCAAGAGACACGTACAGAACAGCGTGGTAGCGGCAATCGACATCTCCACCTTTACCGATGTGGAAACCTACAAGGAGACGACGAGCAGCCTCATAGACGGCATCAAAGATTTGCCGAAAGCGGACGGTGTTGAAGAAATTTTCGTTCCCGGCGAGCCGGAGGAGCGGACCTATCTGGAACGTTCAAAAAACGGTATTCCCCTGCCCGAGGGCACATGGGAAAAACTACGTGCTATGGCGGAGCGATTTAACGTGACGCTGCCGGCGCAGTTCTGATGAAAGGGTGCGCGGCCGGTTTTGCCGGCGGACGCGCGGTTACAAGGCACCGTGCACCGGCCGCCGCGCACCTCTTTTGCTGCTATACGCCGGCTGATCTGAGAACCGCGGCGATATAGCCGTAAGCAAAGGCGAAGGCCACACCGCGCTGATTTTCACCCGAAACCCAGGGCTGGTGGTCTGGTACCAGCATGTACGGGTATCCGACCTCCTTATAGACACGCGCGGCCTGCAACATGTCCACATCTCCATCATCAGGGAAAGTTTCCATAAAATCGAGTTTCTTTCCTCTGATGTTCCTGAAGTGAACGAGAAAGATCTTTTTCCGTTCACCAAACCAGCGGATCACATCGAAAATTTCTTCCGCCGGGTCCTCGAGCATCTCTGAGACGGTACCCTGGCAGAAGTTGAGACCGTGGTAAAGACTCTCGTGCATCGTAACGAATCGCTTCAGCCCGTCGACGGTCCCCAGCACCCGTGTAACCCCCCGGTAGCCGGGCGGAGTGTATGGATCATGGGGATGGCAGGCCATACGCACGCGGTACTCCTCTGCGACCGGCACCACGCGCTCGAGAAAGTAGTCGATGCGTTCCCAGAACTCGTCCGCGGAGACCGTTCCGGCGACGGTTGGTGGCGCATTCTTATCGGCCTTCTCCCAGCGAAACGATGAGGCGCTATACCCTCCCCTGCCCGCTTCCCGCTCGGTCCGGGGAATGCCAATCATGTTCAGGTTGTACTTCACCGCAGGAATCCCGGCTTTGGCGCACGCCCGGATGATGTCGCATACATGATCGATGTCACGGTCACGCTCCGGACTCCTGCCGAGCACGATGCCCGGCAATTCGGCTTGTGACCTTTCGGTTCCCACCTCCACCGGACTCATGGGAAGCGCGAGGATGTCGATCTCCAACCCGAATGATTCAACCTTCTCACGGTACGCCGAAAGCGTTTCCGCCGTCCATTCGGTGTGGGGCACTTCCGGCCATCCACAGATATGGTTCACTCCCAACTGCGCCCACACCCGGTAATCATCATCGTTACGCGGCTTCAACTGTGTCCCCAGGTACATGCGTCCTCCTTATTCTCAGCGTCCCGCGCACTAGGGTGAGGCGCCCGCCTCCGGCTCGCACCCCGTCCCTGCCGCCGTGTCGCCAGGTTCTAAGTCTTTTTTTTCTGGATGATTTCCCAGA
This sequence comes from uncultured Spirochaetales bacterium, assembly GCA_964536145.1. Lineage (GTDB taxonomy): Bacteria > Spirochaetota > Spirochaetia > ARS1246 > ARS1246 > JAFGHN01. The sequence continues at coordinate 2,491 of CAZHXC010000085.1, forward strand.
TCGAATGAAGCGGCTCGATGACGATGTAATTCCCGCTGGGGCCTTCGTTTCCACGCCGTCCGCTCCGTATGCTGGTAAAACCTTGACCGGTGAGTATGTCGGCTATTTCGTCCTGGTCATCAACATGAAAATTGAAGTGCTGAAGACCTTCGCCGTGTTCCTCGAGGTAATCTCTGAATATCGAATCCCCGTCAACATATTCGCAGAGCTCAAAGCTCACATCTCCCACGTTGGTAAAGCTGCATATCTCCCGTCCCCACGCAGGTCTCCCTTTGTATCTGCGGTCATGGATGAACGGCGGCTCGAACGGAACGTGATCCCACGGCCCGATACCGAGTATAAGCTCGTAATTCTCGGCCACAAGATGCGCGTCTTTCACCACGAGGGCTATCTGCTTCACCTCATCAATCCTTACCTTTGCCGGGCTTTCCTCCTCGTTCTCCGGGATACGCTTTGGCTCTACGCCCATGCTCGTCGGTCGCTGCACCACCTTCCAGATAGTCCTGAGCGGTTGCGTATCGATGTAGTAGTAGGCGCCGTCATCCCCGTACCTCCCGCTCTCGAGACAGGGGAATCCCTCACGGACGAGCTCGTCTGCGGTGGCTTTCGCATCGTCAACAAACATGCCGATGTGATGCATCCATTCGCCCCGCGTCTCGAGGAAATCGGCACAGACGGATTCTCCTTCAACCGGCTCGTAGAGCTCGAGTTGCACTTTGCCGGCCTGAGCCAATGCTATCTTTGCCTTGTGCCAGGCTGGTTTGTCGTAATAGATGTGATCGGTAAGTACCGGCGCCTCGAGCGAATAAACATACCACGGGCCGATACCCAGGATATTCCAGAAGCTCCTCGCCACCGTTTCGACATCTTTGACGACAATTCCAAACTGTCCAAACTCACTCACCTTTACCGTTGCCGGACTTTCCTGTTGGTCCATCTTTTCTTTTCTCCTTCCCCGATATCCGTTGTTTGACAAGTGGTATGCGGTAGGTTATCATTCCAAACATAATGTAAAAAGTAAACAAAAGGAGACAAAAGTGGCCCAAAGATTGCCCTATATTGATAAGCGAACTGTGTATAACGCGCGGTTCGCTTTTATTTTGCTCAAACGCTAATTGCGCACCATTCGCGCAGCGAACGGAAAAGGAGGTGCTACAGAAAATTTTGAAAAACACAACTTCTTGAAAAAAATACATAAAACGGAGGAATTAATGAAATTAGTTAACAAAAGAAGCTTTATCTCGGCGCTCGTGCTGATCTTCGCCTTCGCGGCTACCGTCTTGTACGCGGAAGGCGACAGAGAAGGCACGGAAGTGGTCACAGGGACGGGCCCCCGGTACGGTGGCACACTTACTTTCTTCAGCCGCGGTGTTGCTGAACCCGCAAACCCGGACGAGCAGGACTCCAATTGGATTTCGATCTTCTGGTTGATGCCGATGCAGGAAACGCTCATGCAGGGTGGAGTTGAGGAATACGGTATCAGAGGTGGCGGTGATTATCCATTTCAATCATCGGGCTATATCCCCTACCAATATATCGTCGGACGATTGATAGAGAAATGGACGATCAACCCCACCTCCCTCGATTTGAAAGCCCGGGAGGGAATCCATTGGGCCGCCGATAACGTGGACTGGATGGATAACCGGGAAATGGTTGCCGCGGACCTCGTTGACGACATGAACGCATTCATGAACGCCCCCTGGGGCAATAGATTTGAGGGACTTGTAAAAAGCGTTGAAGAAACCGGCAAGTACACGCTGCGTGTGAACTATGAAAGCGAGTTCTCCCTGGAGGCCTTCTACTACTTTGGTTGGGAAGACCGCTCACTGGTTGCCCCGCCTGAAATGAGGCAACAGGACGCAACCAAGTGGGAAAACAATATCGGGACCGGTCCTTTTCTGTTTGAAGAGTACGTGCAGGGTTCTCACATGAGCTACACCAGGAACCCGAACTACTGGGACTCAACGATGATTGATGGTGAAGAGTACCAGATGCCGTTCATCGATCGATATGTCCAGCCGATCATCCCCGACGAAGCAACGCAGATAGCCGCGCTACGGTCAGCCAGGATCGATCTGCACCAGTTTGTCCCGCCGGCATACTGGGACAACCTTGACCGCACGACCCCTGATCTTGAGAGCGCCAAGTACTCAAACGCGATCATGCTCCTTACATTCCAGTTTACAGGAGATAAGCGCTGGAGGGATCCGAACGTTCGCCGTGCTATGATGATCGGCACCGACATCAAGTCTCATCAGCGCCTCATGTTCTCTGAAGAGCTGCCGATGCACGCCTATCCTATACATTACCAGAACCCCGGCTACGTACCGCTTGAAGAGCTTCCGGCTGACATCCAGGAACTCTACGACTACGATCCTGAAAAGGCGAAGCAGATGCTCGCCGACGCCGGTTACCCTGACGGTTTTGAGATGGATCTCTACGCAGACTCGAGCGTCCCTCATCAGGACAACGCAGCATTGCTCCAGGATGAGTGGAAAAAGCTTGGTGTAAAGGTCAATATCAAGGTACACGACCCGGTTACCCACACCGACTTCACCTACAAGAGCAACTTTGAAGATGCCGCTCTCCACGGTGAGGAGATAACCAACCCCATAAACTCATGCTACAGGTTCTCCCACACCAACGGTTACAACAACTTTGGCAAATACAGTAATCCCGCCTATGATGCGGTTGTGGAGAGACTCCAGGCGACCCTCGATCCGGAAGAGCAGATCCCGTTGATGCGTGAAGCAACCGTTATTGCCCTGACGGATGTACCCCACATACCTCTCTATCCCACCATTAACGGGCATTACTGGTGGCCGTGGATCGGCAACTACTTTGGAGAAGTCACCACCACAGACGGTGGTATCTCCAGCATTGTGCACTACTGCTATGTTGATCAGGATCTAAAAAAGGCGTTGGGTTACTAGAACGTTACGCGATGTCTTCACCGGCATCGCTACGACAATTCGACGGGAGGTGTCCGATAGGGCACCTCCTTTTTTAAGTTTACAGCGGAGGCATGACAATGAGCACACAGTGGGACCCTGATCTCTACCTGAGATTCGGGCGTGAGCGAACCCAGCCTTCCATCGATCTGGTGTCGCGAATAGAGCTGGATATGCCCCGGGCCATTCTCGATGTAGGGTGCGGACCCGGGAACAGTACGAGTATTCTCGCCAATCGTTGGACCGAGAGTGAATTGACGGGAGTCGACTCATCGGCACAGATGACGGAGAAAGCACGCAGGGACTATCCGCACATGAAGTGGATACATGCCGATGTACGGGACTTCCCTTCAGAGCCGGTCTATGACCTCGTCTACTCGAATGCGGTACTGCAGTGGATACCCGATCATGAAAGCCTCATCCCGCATCTTTTTGGTATGGTCCGGCGTCCTGGCGCCCTTGCCGTGCAGATCCCGCTCGCTGAGGTAATGCCGGTCAGGCAAAACATACGAACCGTTGCCGGTCGCCCACGCTGGCGGCCGCTCATGTCAGGAATCTCCCGGCTCGTCGTCGAAACCCCCGGTTATTATTACGACCTCCTTGCCGCCGCCTCCGTTCAGGTCGTGATCTGGCAGACCGCCTACTTCCACGAGATGAAGTCACACTCTGCCATCA
>CAZHXC010000085.1:6126-9399 GCA_964536145.1 uncultured Spirochaetales bacterium
GAGAGCACCGCCCTCAGGCCCTACCTCGAGCGGATCGAGAACCCGTCAGACCGTGAGAATTTCCTGACAGAGTTGACTGACGAGGTGAAAGAGGCTTACACGGCGCAGCAGAACGGGCACGTTCTTTTTCCGTTTCACCGTTTGTTTTTTGTCGCGTACAAATGAGGAGACAAAGATGAAAAACAACAAAGACAGAATCAAAAACCGGATCGACGAGATTACAGATGAGATCTTCGCCGTCGCCGACTGGCTGAAAGACAATCCTGAGACCGCGTATCAGGAGTTCAAAGCGTGCGAGCATTTGGTCCGGCTCTTGAGCAAGCATGGTTTCGATGTGGAAAAAGGTCCCGGAGGGGTGGAAACCGCATTCCTGGGAAGACCTTCGGGCGCACAACCCGACCGTCCCACGGTCGCCCTCCTCACCGAGTACGACGCCCTCCCGGGGATCGGACACGGCTGCGGCCACAATATCATTGCTGCCGCGAGCATCGGGGCGGCAATTGCCCTCAAGGATACGCTCACAGATGCTGCAGGCAACATAGCCATTGTCGGCACACCCGCCGAAGAGGGAGGGGGCGGCAAGGTGAAGCTCGCCGAGGCCGGCGTATTCGATCAGATGGATATGGCGCTAATGTTTCACCCGAGTGACTCGAACCTTCCCGGGAAAGACAACCTCGGCCGTATCAAGTTCAAGATGGAGTTCTTTGGAAAGACAGCCCACGCAGCAGGCTCCCCTGACCAGGGCTTAAACGCCCTGGATGCGATTGTACTCGCCTACACGAGCATGAACTCCCTGCGGCAGCATCTACGGTCCGATGGACGGGTACACGGTATCATTACCCATGGCGGCGAGGCGCCCAACATCATCCCGGAATATGCGGCCGGCCTCTTCTACGTTCGCGGAGGGAGCATCGCCTACCGGGACGAAATCTTTGAGCGGGTAAAAAAATGTGCCGAGGGAGCGGCGTTGGCAACCGGTACCACGTATAAGATAGAAATCGATCACCCGGTGCTCGATCCTATCAAACGCAATTTTCCGCTGGAAGCGGCAGTTCAGGTAAACATGCAAGCCCTTGGAATTACCATCGATGAGGATGATGGGAGCAGGGGCTCATCGGATGTCGGTAACCTGAGCCACTATCTCCCGGCAATCCAGCCTTATCTTGCAATCGTGGATCCCGATGCGGGGATTCCCGCTCACTCGGTGGGGTTTTGCGATGCCACCGCCACAACCCGTGGGAGAGAGGTCACCCTGAACGCCGCAAAGATGCTGGCGATGACCGCGTATGATTATCTGTCCTCCAAAGAGTTACGAGACCGAGCGAAGGAAGAGTTTGAGCGTCGGGGATAGAGCTGCCGGCGCTTCGGGCTAACCGGGATTTCCAAACGTCTTCAGCCTCGCGTACCCGGCGCCGTCACCAAGCTCTTCCTCAATCCGCAGGAGCCGGTTGAACTTTAGGATGGACTCCTTGTTCGGCGGTCCTTCCTTTATCTGCCCGGATGAAGGCAATACCGCCAGGTCCGCAATCGTGGTGTCCTCGCCTTCCCCGGAGCGCGAGCTCAGCTGAGATGACCATCCGGCCGCCTGTGCTGTCTCCATCGCGTCGAGAGTTTCTGAAAGCGTACCGATTTGATTCGGCTTTATGAGCACCGCGTTGGCCCCTTTCTCTTCGATACCACGCCGGATCCGCGCGGGATTTGTCGTAAAGTGATCATCACCAACGAGCTGTAACCGGTTACCCAACCGTGCGGTCATCTCTTTCCATCCTTCCCAGTCATCCTCCGCTAGCCCGTCCTCCAGGCTGATAAACGGATAGTCGCTCAACCACCGGCTCCACAACTCTATCATCTCACCTGAATCGAGAGTGCGCCCCTCGCTTGCCAACACGTATCGACCCTCCTCATAGAACTCGGACGCGGCGGCATCCAGTCCTACAAAGCAGTCTACTCCCGGTTTGTAGCCGGCCGCTTCGATCGCTTCCATGAGCACATCCATCGCCTCCCGGTTGGACTTCAGATCCGCGGTCATCGGGCCACCGACGTTTCTCACTCTTAAGCCCCTCTTTTCCAACGCTTCACCCAGGGTCTTGTACACGGCGACGCCTGCGTGAAGCGCCTCTGAGAATGAGGGAAGACCGGCTGGTATGAGAAGGTACTCCTGAAAATCAACCGCTTCCTTCTCCCGGCTGCCACCGACAGCCGTGGCGTGGCTCCCACCCATGAGGACATCGTACAGCGGAACCGGCAACCTGAAAGGTCCTTCTCCACCGAGGTATCTGAACAGCGGAAGTTTGCGACTTGCCGCAGCGGCTTTACCTACCGCCAGCGAGACCGCCAAAATCGCGTTGGATCCGATACGGCCCTTTTCCGGTGTACCATCCAGATCGATCATTTTCTCATCGATGGCGCGTTGGTCTGAGGCAGATGCGCCCATGAGTAGAGGCGCTATCTTTTTGGTGACATTCTCTACGGCATTGATCACACCCATACCATCGTACCGATTGGTGTCCTCATCACGTAGTTGTACCACCTCATGGACTCCTGCGCTGATCCCCGTGGCAACGGCCGCCCTACCGCAACTGCCGTCGGTAAGCACCACCTCAGCTTCAACAGTGGGAATCCCCCGGAAGTTAAGGACTTCACGGGCAGTTATCCCTTCTATCACATCCGGTTTCGACATCTCTTCCTCCTTGCATCGGCATGCTCTAGCCAAGCTCACCGCTCTCCAAATACGCCTTAAGCGCCTGCACATCCATCCCGGCTATCCCTAAGTCATCGAGGCTGCGGCCCTTTTCCCATCCGTCAAAGCCCATCACCACAGAACCCACCGCCACAAAGGCCTGCATCAGCGGTGTCGCCACACCGTATTGCGTTCCCAGCATGCTCCAGGTGGCGATGCCGTAAGGAATGTCCTCGGTGAGCCAGCGATTTTTCAACGTACCCGGTGCTCTCAACCGTGTGAGCATGTGACTGCCGTTGATCGCGGCCCACAAGTCACCTTTTGGACCAAAACCGATTGCATGAAAGGCTTCGTTGACCGGAAGCAGGTCGTATCCCAGAGCCTTTCCGATATCGAGCCGTTCGCGGTCAAGGGCCGTGATGACCTCAGCCACGCTTTCAGACACCCCTTCTTCGTAGAAGTAAAAATCGCCCCGTGAGTACTCTACCCTTCCTGCGTTCATGAGAACCCCGGCAGGATGAACAACCGGATTCCCCGCCGAAAGCCCGCCGGCCAACACGTCCGGATATGTTCGCAGGCCGGGGAAAAGAGGC
>CAZHXC010000086.1:0-7347 GCA_964536145.1 uncultured Spirochaetales bacterium
GCATCGATCACTTTGATACGATCATCCACTTCCATCGCGTCGCTTGCCAGCAAGGGCATGAGATCCGCCTCGAACAGTTCGATGTATTGACGATAGAGGGTACTGTAAGCTTCGGCGTTCTTTCGTTCCTCTGCCGTGTCGGCCATCGCATGAACAGTGGCAATGTCCGCTTCAACCTCCAGTTTCAGCCGGTCGAGATCCGCCTCAGCCTGCTCCATGTCCCGGTTGATAATCGCATCCGCCATCACCGCGTACACTTTACCAAGCCGGATTTCAATATCTTTCACCGCAAGAGAATCTTCCGCCCGCCTGGCTACGGATTCTTCCTTCTCGAGAATTGGCGTGAGCTCGCTAATAACCGTATTAAGATAAACCTTCAAGTTGCGCTCAAACTCCTCTGCGAGCGCCTCTTCTTCCGCTGTGTCAACGAGGCTTTTGACCTGATTGATATAGTCAAGCGCCCTGGTGCGGACCTGCGCGAAATTTTCTTTGAACTCTGCCAGGTTCCGGTTAATGATGCCGTCTGCGATAACTGAATAGATCTCGATCACCTCTGTTTTTATATCTTTAATATGGAGCGCATCTGCCGACCGGCCTTCGCTTTCTTCTTCGAGATGGTGCAAGCCGTTGATACTTACCACCATATAGATACATATTGCCCCAAAGATCAAAACAACTGCGAGAAAACTCGCGTATAACTTTGTGCCAATTTTCATATTCTTTTATCCCTCCAACGAATGACGGAGGTAATGCACGAAACATGCCAAGCGGAAGAAACAAAACTAATCGTTACCTGGTATGTGTTTACCAGTACTCAACGAGCAATGCACCACCGCGGCGCAATGGGCATCGATTGATAAACTTTCCGAAAAGTACAACCAAGATTGTACGAGTGCCTGGTCCTGTGGTATCTTGGAGCCTTACCGGCGCTTCTTGGTTGTAGTGCAAATGCAAAATTCGAAAGAAACCTACGTTTCTCCTATAGGTTACGCCTGAACCAGGCGTTTCTCTCGTTGTTTTCGTGTATCAATGTCGCGAGCTCATCACGTTCGAACAGATCATGTTCCACAAAATACCGCCCGATCGGCAGGTCCAGGTTCTTCTGTTTGCCTATCATTGTGAGAAGCTGTGGTCGTGTAATGAAGCCTGATCGCAGCGCAACATTTCCAAAGAACTCACCGGTCCTCCGCCGCTTAATCACTTCAATGATCTTCCCGTGGTCCAAAAACCGGTAATTTCGACCTATTTCACCGATTCTCGGACGCACCTTAGACTGCCAGGTGATGGCATCTATCATCGTTTGCCAGTCTATGAGCCCTGAATAGTAGAGATACTGGACAAAGCGAAGTGGTTTTTGGGGTAACGGACCTGAATATCTGGTCTTTTCGCCGGAGTTGGCCGCTCGCGGCCGTTGCTGAAACGGCGCCGCAGCGTGTTTCTCGGCCCCGGGCGGGGCAGGATTCGCTTCACCTGATGTGGAGCCGAAAGGCACGATGTCCCCGTCAATCAACCGCCCCAACAATCGATATGCGCCGTGAAATCGTTTAAAGAGTTCGTTGAGTTGGCCAGGATCTATGCCAAGCTGATCAGCCCGGTCCGGATGAAACATCATAGCGCGCCTTCTGAAAGAGACGTTCAGCGTCTCTTTTGTCAGCACACGGATTGCACTACTGCTCTCAGCTTCCGTATGCGTGCCCAAGACCAGCCGTGTCGCTTGCCTGATGATCGCCGGATCGACGACAAGTTTTTCTGCCCGTTGTGACATTCGATAAACCTTACTCTATGATTCTTAGATATAATATCGGCTATGCGAGAAAAATACAAAGGCCGGCCCTGGCGTTTTCGGGAAGCCCGGCCGCTCCGGCGCTTCTACCGAACCTGGCCGCCGCGGGTTTGCCCCGGTGTTGCCGGTGGGGCTGCCCGGGATCGCGACTACTTCTGTTTTTTTATATACTCGACAAACTTCCTTATTTTATCGTTATTCATAATCGATTCTTTGGTATTATAGCTTCTGCCCAGTTCCTTTTCAGGAATAATCCGGTGCAGATACCTGTGGCAATCTCTGCATAGAATCAAGCCGCTCAGCACCATTTCACTTTTTTCAAAGTTCTTTTTGAACCATTTGTTTGTATGAAGCTTCCGCGGAATCAAATGGTGGAAGGTGAGGGGCTTATACCTCCCGCACAGATCGCAGTTGCCGTATGTATTTCTCCGCCTCACAACCTGTCAAGGAAATCAGCGATGTGGCGTCTGTTTTCGGTTTCATGCCCAAACAATATGTGCCCACCTGTTGGATAGACAACTGTTTTTGCGTGTTGGAGTCTTTTAGCGGCGTCTTTCATTTTGGAGTAATCGGCCATCGGATCGTTTTCCGCGTGCAATATCAAAACCGGGCACCCGATTGTTTCAATCCGATATTGCCGATTGTTGTTGACCATGTCCGGATTGGTTACCTCCTCGTCGTTGAAGATACCGTCCCTTCTCGGTTTTATCGGAAGAATTATTGAAAACAGCCGCCGCACCTTTTCACGTTCCTCCTCGTTTGCGGCCTGAAACTCGTCTTTCGTCACGCCGAACATCTTCAACATCGTTCCATGCATTCTATTCAGCATGAATCGAAAGATCCCGTCGTTGTATATGAAGCGTGGCGGTCCCGACGGGCCTGCAGCGCCTTCCGGCGAGGGATAAGCCGAACCGATGAGGATCATCCCTTTCGTCCGCTCGGGATAGAGGAGGGCAAACTTGAAAGCAACGGTCCCTCCGGCAGAAGCTGCCATCACTACTACCTGATCGATATCCTCCGCATCAAGGACTTCAGCGAAAGCCCGGCATTGCCGTTCGGGCGAAGGGTCTTCGGGCAGATCCGATTTCAGGTATCCGAAACGCGAAATCGAAATAATCCTCTGTCTGTCCGGCAGAAGACCTTTCGCCGTCATCAGCCCCTGATCATAGCCGCCCACAATGCCGTGAACGCTGAGCACCGGTACTCCCGCATACCCGACAATCTTATACTGCACGGCCCCGGAGGCGTCGGTCTCGAGTATCTGCGTCTCGTCTTGTTCCAGTCGATTATATGCTTCTTTTACTGAATACATTTGCGTTGTACAGCCGGTCCACGTAAATAACACAATCAGCAGAGGAAGGAAAATGAGCCTCGTACGGTGCGCGCTCGATAGATATACCATAACATACTACCTCCCGGATGGTTTTTTGTAAGCCTGCGCCGGCCGGGATGTTTTCAGAACGGTCGATATGAGGGTAGTGTTTCCCAATTCCACCGCCATTGTCATTGCCATTTCTGACTTTTATGGTACAAATAATTTGATTGATGGTAAAGTATGAGGTCAGGGAGCACAGATGTCTGATAAGCCTACATATTTTGAACTGGAACAGCGGGTCCGGGAACTGGAAGCCATCGAGACCGAATATGAGCATACCCGGGAAGCGCTTGCTGAACGAGAGAAGGAGTTGCAGTGCTACCGTAACGTCGCCCACCTCGCCGAAACACCGGGGATTACTGAAGAGAGGCTTTTACAGGGAATCGCCGAGATTATTCCATCATCGTGGCATTATCCTCGCTTTACCGGCGCCTGTGTCGTTTATCAGGGACGTGAATATAAGACGGCCAATTTCCGAGAAACAGAGTTTTCCCAGCACGCTTCTTATTATGTGAACGGTGAAAATGCAGGATACATACAGGTATGTCGTCTCGACGCGGTCCAGGAAGGATCAGAAGTATTCCTCGAGGAGGAACATACGCTTCTCGACAACTTGGCGGAGCGGCTCGGGCGTGTCATAGAGCGCATCCATTCCCAACAGGCCGCAACGGCGACCGAGAGGATGTACCAGGCAATCTTCGACCAGTCCATCGAAGGTGTTTTTCTTCATGGTATTGAAGGCGGCATTGTGGATGTCAACCGTGCGGCGTGCCGGCAGACGGGATATGCGAAGCAGGAATTGCTGCAACTGAGTGTGTTCGATCTTCATCCTGAGGGATCAAGAATAAACATCCCCCGATATGAAATTACTCATGCATGGAAACAGCTCCAACCATCTGAAAGAATCTACGTGGAAGCAGAGCACCAGCGTAAGGATGGTTCCGTCATACCCGTGCAGATATCTACCGGGCTGGTCCGTCATCTCGACAAAGTCATGATGGTGGCAATTGTCCAGGATATTTCCGAACGCAAACGAGCCCAGGAAGAAGCAGAAGAGAAAGAGCGGTATCTGTCGACTATCCTGAGTACCACTGTGGAAGGATTTTGGGTGCTCGATACGAAGGGAAAATTCGTAGAAACGAATGAATCGTTCTGCCGGCAGATAGGATATGGTCGCGATCTTCTTCTCGGCATGAGCATCACCGACGTGGACGCCGATGAAACTCCGGAAGATACGGCTGACAGAATCGAACGTATCATCCGGAATGGCTCGGAGATATTTGATACTCGTCACCGGCGGAAAGACGGAAGCATATTTCCGGTTGAAGTTTCTGTGACACACCTGCCCGATAGAGGCGGCCGCTTCGTCTCTTTCTCCCGGGACCTCACGGAACGCAAAATGGCTGAGGATGCTCTCAGAATCAGCGAGGAGAAATACCGGGCGCTCTATGACAATGCTCCGCTGTCCTACCAATCTCTCGATGAAAACGGGTGTTTTTTGGATGTGAATCCCACCTGGCTGAGAACGCTCGGGTATAAACGAGATGAAGTAATTGGAAGTTGCTTTGCTGATTATCTACATCCATCCTGGAAGCCGCATTTTGAGAAGAACTTCCCAGCATTCAAAAAGCGTGGTTATGTGCAAGACGTGCAATTCAAGATAAGGCACAAGGAAGGTCACTATGTGGATATTTCATTTGAAGGTTGTGTGGGGCACAATCCGGATGGAACATTCCGCCAGACGTATTGCGTTTTTCAGGATATCACTGCCAGGAAACAGGCTGAAGATGCACTACTCGAGTCGGCCGAAGCGCTCAAGAAGGCACAGAGCGTCGCCCATGTGGGGAGTTGGGAATGGGACATTGTCACCGGACAACTCCAATGGTCTGATGAAATGTATCGGATATTCGGGATCGATAAAGACGATTTTTCCGGTGCGCTTGATGATGTGCTCAAGCGTTCCATACACCCTGATGACAGAGCTGCGGTAGATGCCTCCAATCAATCCGTCATTAATCAGAAGAAACCAATTCCCGTGGAATACCGGATCGTCAGGCCTGACGGAAGCATCCGGACAGTATGGGCGGAGGCCGGAGAACTTGTCTTTGATGAGCATGGTACGCCGGCAAGATTGTCTGGCATCGTGATGGACATTACGGAGCGGAGACTGGCGGAAGAGAGCAGCCGGAGAAGCGAGCGTCTTCTCAAAGAGGCGCAGGCTATTGCCCACATCGGGAATTGGGAATGGAGACCGAAAGATGACCACCTATCCTGGTCCGACGAGATTTATCGAATTATGGGGTATGAACCTGGTGTTTTCGAACCATCAACCGAGATCTTAATTGACGCGGTACATCCTGATGACAAAGAGGAATTCCTGGCAAGGCGAGAAGTGATATACGCAAAACGTGAATCAGGAGTTATGACGTACCGCATTATGTTGCCTTCAGGTCTCATTCGAGTAGTCGAGGCAAGGTTCCAGTTTGTTTTTGACGAAAACGGTAACACCACACGTTTAGTCGGTACTCTTCAGGATATTAGCGAGCGTGATGCGTACGAGAAAAAGCTGCGGGCAGCAAACGTGCGGCTCGAGGCGCTCTGGAGTGTCAGTTCCCTTGGCGAAGCCGATACCAGCGAGGTTTCTAACTATGTCATCAGAACAATTACGGCAATGACAGGCAGCTCCTACGCATTTTACGGCTTCATCAATGAAGACGAGTCGGTCATGAAGATCAATTCGTGGTCCGGAGACGCGATGAATGACTGCGCAATTATGAATAAGCCGATGGATTTTCCCGTCGACAAGGCAGGATTATGGGCGGAAGCGATTCGCCGGCGCACCCCGCTGATTGTCAATGATTACAGCCAGGAACTTCCCGGCAAAAAAGGCTTGCCGGATGGCCATGTCAAGCTGACTAATCTCTTAGTAGTCCCGCACTCAATTGACGGACGTTGCGTTTCACTCGCAGCGGTGGCAAATCGTGATACAGATTACGATGAGGAAGACGTTAAGCAGTTGAGTTCGTTTCTCCAGGGCATACACGGGATTTTGGCAAGTAAACAGGCGATGAAGGAAAAGGAAATATTGCAGAAACAACTTGCCAATGCACAAAAGCTTGAATCAATTGGAAGTTTCGCGGGCGGAGTTGCTCATGATTTCAACAATATGTTGAGTGTGATCCTTGGTAACGTGGAGCTTCTGCTTGAAGATCTCGATCCTGAGGAGTCTCTGTATGGGCGGATCCTGGAGATCCAGCAAGCCGCACACCGTTCTCGAGATTTGACGCACCAGTTGCTCGCCCTGGCGCGAAAACAGACCGCAGCACCCAAGATTCTTGATCTCAACGAAACCATAGAATCCATGCTGACGATGCTTAGACGCCTTATCGAAGAAAACATCGACCTCGTGTGGGAACCGGGGAATACGCATGAACGTATTCGCATCGACCCCGGCCAGGTTAATCAGATACTTACGAATCTTCTTGTAAACGCACGAGATGCTATTGCACATGATATTGGTAAGGTAACTATCGGAACTGCAACCGTGGAGCTTGACGAAGAGTATTGCAGCACCCATGCCGGCACCGTTCCCGGACTCTATGTAATGCTGACCGTGAGCGACAACGGCTGTGGTATGGACAAAGAAATCCGGGATCACATTTTCGACCCGTTCTTTACTACAAAGCCACGCGGTGAAGGCACGGGCCTGGGTCTGGCGACCGTTTACGGGATAATCAGACAGAACGAGGGATTCATCAACATGTACAGCGAACCGGGTTTGGGATCCACCTTTCGCATCTATTTTCCGGTACATAAGATTCGGGCGGGAGAGGCGGAGAAGGAGTCCGTACAGGACGCAGCTATGACCGGCGCCGGAGAGACAATACTCCTTGTGGAGGACGAACCTTCGATCCTTTCGCTGGGTATGAAAATGCTCGAGCGTCTCGGTTACCGTGTTATTGTCGCTTCCGCACCGGGCGAAGCCATTCGGCTGGCCAAAGAGTATCACGGCAACATTGATCTGCTCATGACAGACGTAGTGATGCCCGAGATGAACGGGCGTGAGCTATCACGGCGCCTCATCTCGATGTTCCCGGAGATGAAGTGCCTGTTTATGTCCGGTTATACCGCCGATGTGATCGCCCACCATGGCGTCCTGGATGACGATATCGTTTTCATAGAGAAACCC
>CAZHXC010000086.1:7357-9288 GCA_964536145.1 uncultured Spirochaetales bacterium
CTCGCCGATCTTGGCCGGAAGGTGCATGAAGCACTGAAGTCAAAAGAGGTATGAACTTGTCCTGCAATGGTGACGACGGCTCAAGGGGCGAAGATCCTGTTCCTCCAATTGTTGTACAATCAGAGGAACATTGAGATTACTATACAACTTTATATGTTGATTTTTCTTGGGCCCCTGGGACATGTTTTGGAACATGCGTCCTGTGATACATAAATATATATATAGCCGGTATTTATAATAACTCCACTTTTTTCTTCGTTCTCATGTTGTTGGCACAATCTTTGCAATAAGCGTGCAATAACTCAGGGGGAAACACATATGAAAATGAGTACAAAAATACTACTTGGTTTTGTCAGCATCATCATCCTGCTCGTTGTCGTAGGCGGTGTAGCCACCATCTTTTTAACCAGAGCGTCAGACGATTTTGTGCAGTATCGAGAATGGGCGAGAGATTCGAATCTCATAGCAAATTTCCAGGAAGATCTGCTCATGGTGCGGATGAATGTGAAGGACTTTATCATTTCCGGTGATCAAATTGAAAAGCAACAATACCAGGAATACATGAACTCAACGAAGGAGCATCTTGGCACGGCGGAGGAAACGATACAGGCCGCTGATCGCGCTCCTCTAGTTGCGCAAATGCGTAGCAAACTCAATGAATACGATAGCTATTTCGTTAAGGTTACAAATCTGCAGGCACAGAGGGATGAAATAGTTACGGGCACCATGGACATTGCCGGACCTCAGGCCGAGAGAGATCTCACGAATATCCTAACAACGGCCCGTGTCGATGACGACATGACCGCTGCCTACTACGCGAGTCTTGCGTCGCGTAATTTGCTTCTCGCAAGGCTTTACGCATTTAAGTTTCTTGACACCAATACGCAAGAGGACCTTGACAGAGTGGGGGCGGAAATCCAAAGACTCGAGGAGAATCTTTCGATTCTGGACACAGAATTGAACAACACCAATCGCAGGCGATTGTTGTCGAGTGCGCAAGAACAGATACAGTTATACAAATCAGCCGTCACATCGGTGGCTACTGTAATATTTGAGAGAAACGACTACATCAACAATTACCTCGACGTAATTGGCCCTGAGCTTGCCGACATCGGCAACGAAGTCATGCAATCTATCCAGTCAGATCAGGATAGACTTGGCCCACAGGTGCAGGCCAACAACAGACTGGCGGTAGTCATTGCTGTTTCCGTTTCTATTCTCTCTGTTGCTTTGGGTATATTCCTTGCGGTTTTTATTACCAGAGGCATTTTGAAGCAACTTGGAGCGGATCCGGCACTCATTGAAGACGTGGCATCGCGGGTTGCAAAAGGTGACCTGAATATTGAGTTCGATCAGAGCAATATACGGGGCGTTTATGAGTCAGTGTACAATATGGTCCAGGCCTTGAGATACAAGGCAAGAATTGTAGAACTGATTGCTGAAGGTGATTTGACAAGCAACATCGAGATTGCCTCAGAAAAAGACGGTCTGGGGACGTCGCTGGTGCGAATGAGCGCCGACCTCAACGATCTTTTGGGTCAGGTCAAAGATGCAATTACTCAGGTTTCATCCGGAGCGTCACAGGTTTCTCAATCGAGCCAATCCCTTTCTCAAGGCGCCACGGAGCAGGCGTCTTCGCTCGAGGAAATCTCTTCATCTTTGACGGAGATAAACAGCCAGTCAAAACAGAACGCGGAAAACGCCACCGAGGCAAACGGCATAGCCACCGCGGCCACCGATAGTGCAAAAAAAGGCAACGACCAAATGCAAGCGCTATTGGATGCGATGCAGAAGATAAACCGGTCTTCGGACGAAATTCAAAAGGTCACCAAAGTAATTGACGACATAGCATTTCAGATTAACCTCCTTGCACTGAACGCAAACGTAGAAGCTGCCCGTGCAGGCAAGTACGGCAAGGGCTTCGCGGTTGT
>CAZHXC010000087.1:0-9263 GCA_964536145.1 uncultured Spirochaetales bacterium
TAAAATGCTCAAACGGGCGGCGGCGAATATTCCATGGCTCAGGACCCTTTCGTTTAATCGACTGCGGGCGCATGATCTGTACTATGGAAGAAATGTGATTGTTCTTGAGACGGCCGCGGTGAAACTCGGCGAGTTTTACGGCGAAGGCAATTAGGAGACGCTATGGAACCAGACAGCATTATCCTTGAACCCGTACTTACCGAGAAAACCAACGCGATGCGGGAGAATGAGAATAACAAATATGTATTCAAGGTAGACCGGAGATCGAACAAGCTGCAGATAATGAAAGCCGTTCACGAGCTTTTTTCTGTTAATCCGGTCAATTGCAGGATCATCAATGTGAAGCAGAAGCCGAGAATGGCGCGGACGCGTTCCGGTTTTAGAAAAGGTGCTACGGCGACATGGAAAAAAGCCGTGGTCACTTTGCCGAAAGGAGAGAAGATCGACATCTTTGAAGGTGCGTGATTCTTTAGTAGGGGGCTATAAGTGGCACTGAAAAACTTCAAACCCAATACACCGAGCTTGCGGTTCACCACGGGGCTCAAGTATGAGGTGATAACAAAGGATAGGCCGGAGAAGGCCCTGTCAAAGGGCAAGAAATCTTCATCCGGCCGCGATGCTAACGGCCGCATCAGCGTGCGGCGGCGCGGTGGCGGGCACAAGCGGAGAATCAGAGAGATCGATTTCAGACGCGACAAGACCGGCGTGCCCGGGAAAGTCGTGTCAATCGAATACGACCCGAACCGTAGTGCCAACATAGCGCTTGTTGCGTACGCTGATGGGGAAAAGCGATATATCATCGCACCGAAAGGCCTGTCTGTAGGTGCCACGGTGCAAAGCGGTCCGGGCGTGCCGATTGTGATTGGCAATGCGCTACCCCTAGAGAGTATCCCGTTGGGTATGACCGTGCACAATGTTGAATTGCATTATGGCAAGGGAGCGCAGCTCGCCAGGTCCGCGGGGGCCGGGGCCGTAATTGCGGCTAAAGAGGGCGACTATGTGACTTTGAGGCTGCCGTCCGGAGAGATGCGGATGGTGTTCAGGAAGTGTATGGCAACCCTCGGCGAAGTGGGAAACGAAGACGCCATGAACGTCTCCCGGGGCAAGGCAGGCAGAAACCGGTGGCTGGGCAAGAGGCCAAAGGTGCGCGGTGTGGTTATGAACCCGGTTGATCACCCACATGGTGGCGGAGAAGGAAAGAGCTCAGGTGGACGCCATCCGGTGTCACCCTGGGGTGTGCCGACTAAGGGGTATAAGACGAGAAAGAAGAAGAAGTATTCAAATAACTTCATTGTGAAAAAGAGGAAGTAGGAGCAGATAGTGGCAAGGTCTATAAAGAAGGGTCCTTTTATAGAAAAGAAGCTCTACAAGCGGGTTGTTGAAATGAGCAAGTCCGGGGACAAGCACATGATCAAGACATACTCCCGCTGTTCCACCGTTATCCCGGAGATGGTTGGGCTGACAATTTCAGTATACAACGGAAAATCCTGGGTACCGGTGTATGTTACCGAAAACCTCGTTGGGCACAAACTCGGCGAGTTTGCGCCGACGCGGATTTTCAGGTCACATGCAGGATCCGACAGAAAAGTTGCGAGAAGGTAGAAGCAATGGCTACGGAAGTGAAAAAAGGATATTCGGCGAAGGCTTCGCACGTAATGGTGTCCCCGACAAAACTCCGCAGGGTGGCTGACAATGTGCGAAAGAAGCCGTATGCGGAGGCCCTCGCTATTTTGGAAAGCTTGCCGCAGAAGGGCGCTCATTTTTTGAGGAAGGTCATCCAATCGGCAGCGGCAAACGCGCTTGCTCAAAACAGGCAACTGGATGAAGAGATGCTCTATATCAAGGAGCTCGTCATCAATGAAGGCCCCCGGATGAAACGCATATGGCCAAGAGCACGAGGCCGACGGGACATTCTGCAGAAAAGAATGAGCCACATCGCTGTGGTGGTTGATGAGATAGCGGGATTGGAGGATTGACGTGGGACAAAAAGTAAATCCGGTAGGACTGAGAGTCGGGATAAACAAGAGTTGGAAATCTCGCTGGTACGTCGATCCGCGCGAGTATGCGGATACGTTGCACGAGGATCTGGTCATACGGCGAACTCTGGAGAATTGTCCGGAAACCAGGGGTGCTGAAATAGCCGACGTGGAGATCATCAGACATCCACAGCGGATTACCATTGTGATACAGACATCCCGCCCCGGTATCATCATCGGTGCGAAGGGATCCAATATAGAAAAGATCGGTACGAGACTTCAGAAGGTCGCCGAAAAGAAGATTCAGATCAAGATCAAGGAAATCAAAAGGCCGGAAGTGGATGCGCAGCTCATCGCGCTGAATGTAGCCAGGCAGCTCAGGATGCGCGGGTCCTTCAGGCGGGCGATGAAAATGGCCGTGAATAACGCAATGAAGGCAGGGGTGCAGGGCGTGAAAATAAAGATCGCAGGTCGCCTCGGCGGCGCTGAAATGTCGCGGATGGAGCAGTATAAGGACGGACGGGTGCCGCTTCATACGCTTCGTGCGAACATCGACTATGGATTTGCCGAGTCCCGGACCAGCTTTGGAGTAATCGGAGTGAAAGTCTGGGTATTCAACGGCGAGGTGTTTAGAAAAGAGACGAAGGAAGACGCCGGGCTGCTTGTGCGCAGGAGACGGTCCAAAGAAACGGCGGGGAGCGAATAACGATGCTGAGTCCAAAGAGAACCAAGTTCAGAAAGGAGCATAGAGGCTCGTTCAGAACTTCTGCCCAAAAAGGGAACAGAATCGACTTCGGAGACTACGGGCTTGTCGCTCTCGAACCTTGCTGGATCACAAACAGGCAGATAGAGGCGGCCCGTATTGCCATGACCCGCCATATCAAAAGGGGCGGTAAGGTGTGGATTCGTATCTTCCCTGACAAGCCGTACACAAAAAAGCCGGCTGAAACGCGCATGGGGAAGGGAAAAGGAAATCCGGAGTATTGGGTTGCCGTTGTCTCACCGGGACGTGTGATGTTTGAAATGGCCGGTGTCAGCGAGTCGCTGGCCCGCGAGGCGCTCTCACTCGCCGGGAGCAAGCTCCCAATCCGATCGAAATTCTGCGCGCGAAGGGACCTGGAGTAGGAAATGAAGGATTCATTTAGCGATTTGAGCTATCCGGAGCTTCTCACTAAACGTGAGGAGCTGAAAAAACAGTACCGCGAAGCACGATTCAACAAGGTGGTGGGACATCTTGAGAACCCGGTTATCCTGCGAACATTGCGCCGGCGGATATCGAGAGCGAATACGATTATCCAGGAATACCAGCTTCGTATTCGAGGTGGAAACGAATGAGCGACAAAGGCAGCCCTCCGGTAGTAAAGGGCAACAAAAAGGTGCTCACAGGATTGGTTGTGAGCGACAAGATGGACAAAACAATAGTAGTCGCCGTAACAAACAGAAAGATGCACGGCCTGTATAAGAAGTATGTTACGCAGACAAAGAAGGTAAAGGCGCATGATGAGAACGGCGAGGCTCATGCCGGAGACACCGTGCGAGTAGTAGAAACACGCCCCTTGAGCAAGGAAAAGCGCTGGCGGCTTCTCGAGATTGTCGAACGGGCGAAGTAAGCAACGGATCAGAGGGTTGTAGTTATGGTGCAGATGCAAAGCTATTTGAATGTAGCGGACAACAGTGGTGCCAAACGCGTGCAATGCGTCAAGGTGTTGGGCGGCTCGAAGCGGAAAAGCGCCGGTATCGGGGATCTCGTCATAGTGGCTGTGAAGGTCGCGCTGCCGAATGCGGCAATGAAGAAGGGTGATGTCAGAAGGGCGGTTATCGTGAGAACGAATAAAGAACACAGGCGTCCGGATGGTACCTATATTCGTTTTGACGATAACGCCTGCGTCATTGTGGACGATTCGGGTTCACCCCTCGGAAAGCGCATATTTGGCCCGGTGGCGCGTGAACTCAGGGAAGCCGATTATATGAAGATTGTTTCTTTGGCGCCGGAAGTGCTGTAGGGCTTCTGAGCGGAGGTAGGCTATGAAAACGAAAATAAAAAGGGACGATACTGTTCGGGTCATTTCCGGCAAAGATCGCGGTAAAAACGGAAAAGTACTTAGGATAGACAGGGAAAATGGCCGGGTATTCGTGCAGGGTTTGAATATGGTTCGTAAAGCGGTAAAACCGCGCCGTCAGAATGACAAAGGGGGAATCATAGATGTGGAGGCCGCGCTCGATATCTCAAACGTGATGATCGTGTGCAAGAAATGCGGGCCCACCCGAATTGGTTTCTCCGGCGAAAAGCAAAATAAGCAGAGAATTTGCAAAAAATGCGGGGAAGCGTTATGAACAACGGATATGTACCGCGGCTAAAGACCTTGTATCGGGAGAAGGTAGCTCCGGATTTACAGAAGGAGTTTGCCTATACTTCGCCGATGCAGATCCCGCGAATCGAAAAGGTCAGTGTCAGTGTCGGTGTCGGAGAAGCAATTCAGAATAAGAAGTTGCTTGATTCGGCGGCAAAAGAGCTCGAGCTGATTACCGGACAACACCCGGTCAAGACCAAAGCAAAGAAATCGATCTCGAATTTCAAACTTCGTGAGGGGATGGAAATCGGAGCCAAAGTGACGTTGCGTGGCGCCTATATGTGGGAGTTTCTCGACAGGTTTATGAATATTGCTCTCGCGCGGGTCAAGGACTTTCGCGGCGTGAGCGCTAACTCCTTTGACGGTCACGGTAACTACTCGGTTGGTATCACCGAACAGATAATCTTTCCGGAGATTGATTACGATAAAATTGAACGTGTGAGCGGCCTCAACGTGGCCATTGTTACAACCGCTGAAACCGATCAGGAAGCTCGTAGCTTGCTCACCGGGCTTGGAATGCCCTTCAGGAAATAGGAGAGAGATATGGCAAAAAAATCCATGATAATAAAGGCGTCAAGGAAACCAAAGTACAGCACCAGGAGGGTAAACAGGTGTCGCATCTGCGGCAGGCCTCGTGGGTACATGCGGAAGTTTCAGATGTGCAGGATTTGTTTCCGTAATCTCGCGAGCCAGGGAATGATCCCCGGAGTAACAAAATCTAGCTGGTAGGGAGTAGAATATGGCTGTTTCCGATCCTGTTGCAGATATGCTGACTAAAATTCGCAATGCAAACAGGGAGAAATTCGATCGAGTCGACGTGCCGACATCGAGACTAAAACTGGAAGTTGTAAAAATTCTCAAGAATGAGGGGTATATAAAGAACTTCAAGAAGATTAGCCAGGACAGTCAGAACATCATTCGGATTTTCTTGAAATATGACGATACGATGACACCGGTTATTCACGGTATACAGAAGATATCAACGCCGGGTCGGCGCATATATTCCGGCTATAAGCGGCTGCCCCGTGTATTGAACGGGTACGGGACGCTTATAATATCGACTTCGACCGGTGTAACGACGGGGAGAAAAGCCGCCGAGCAAAGAGTCGGTGGTGAATTGATCTGTTCGGTCTGGTAGAGAGGTTTTTATTATGTCACGCATAGGTAAATTGCCGATAGAGCTTCCCGATGGGGTAACCGTTAGCGTCGAGAAGGACGTGGTGACCGTAGAAGGACAGAAGGGCTCTCTAAAGCAACAGATTCGCCCCGAGGTAACTGTGGAATTGGTTGACGGGCGGGTTATAGTAAATCGTGCTGATGACTCCAAGCCGGCCAAGTCGTTCCACGGCTTGTATCGCAAGCTGGTGAATAACATGGTAATCGGCGTGTCACAGGGTTTCTCCAAGACTCTTCTTATTAACGGAGTCGGGTACCGGGTTGAGGTGAGCGGGCAAAGCTTAATTCTCAATTTAGGGTATTCGAATCCGATAGAGTATCCGCTTCCGGAGGGGGTAACGGCAGCTCTGGAAGGAAACAACAGGCTTACGATCAGCGGTATTGATCGCGAGTTAGTCGGCCAGACTTGCGCTGAAATACGTTCCCTCAGGCCACCGGAGCCGTACAAGGGTAAGGGCATTCGGTATGAGGATGAATACGTGCGTAGGAAGATCGGAAAGGCCGGAATCAAGTAGCAACGCGAAATCAAGACGGGTAGAGTAATACGATGGGTAAAGAAAACGAGAAACGCAGAAAGCGGAACAAGCGTAAGATGCATATTCGCAAGCGAATATCCGGCACAGCGGTGCGTCCGCGAGTATCCGTATTCAGAAGCAATCGCCATATCTATGTACAGGCAATTGACGATCTGGAAGGAAAGACCCTTGTTTCCGCGTCAAACGTAGAAAAGGACCTGACGGGGTTGAAAAACTCGGTGGAAGCCGCGGAGAAACTCGGCGAAGAGTTTGGAAAAAGGCTGGGCGAGAAGAATCTCAAGTCGGTAGTATTCGATCGAAACGGCTACAAGTATCACGGCATCATTAAGGCCGTGGCGGATGGTGCCAGGAAGGCAGGAATTGATTTCTAGGGGGAATGTGTGAATCAAGCCAGAACCAGAGATTCCGAACAGGAAGGGATGGAATATGCTGAAAACCTTGTCAGATTGAACAGGGTTGCCAAAGTAGTAAAGGGAGGCAGGAGGTTCTCATTCTCCGCTCTTATCGTCGTAGGCGACAGAAACGGCAAAGTGGGTTACGGCTTTGGAAAAGCAAACGACGTGTCTGAGGCTATCAGGAAAAGTATAGAGAAAGCGAAAAGCAATATGATTTCTGTTCCCGTGCAGAGGACAACCATTCCGCACGGGGTGACCGGTAGGTTTAAAAGTGCGAAGGTGGTGCTCAAGCCCGCCGCCCCCGGAACGGGAATTATCGCCGGCGGACCTGTGCGTGCTGTCATGGAGGCCGCCGGGATTACTGACATTCTGAGCAAGTCCTTGGGTTCGGATAATGCGATGAATATCGTAAAGGCCGTTTTCAACGGGCTTGAAAACCTCCTCGATGCTCGGAAAGTGGCAAAGGCAAGAGGAAAAACGCTCAGCGGTATGTGGGGATAGTCGTGGCTAAAAAGAACCGGAAACTGCAAATAAGGCTGATAAAGAGTCCGTTGAAAAGAACCCCCAGACAAAGGAAGACGGTAGCGGCTCTGGGCCTGCGGAAGGTGAATCAGATTGTCAATATCGAGGCTACGCCGCCGGTCCTGGGAATGGTGAACACGGTAGCACATCTGTTGGAAGTCAAGGAGACAGAGTAATGGCAGATATGGATATCCGGCCTCCCGCCGGTTCTCGAAAACCCAAGAGAGTTGCCGGACGGGGAAACTCGGGACGAAGAGGCGGAAAGGTCGGCAAGGGTGATAAAGGACAGAACTCGCGGTCAGGCGGTGGCGTGCGGCCCGGATTTGAGGGTGGCCAGATGCCGCTCTACCGGCGGTTACCGCGCAAAGGATTTACGAACTCTCGTTTTAAGCGCGAGTATGACGTGGTGAATGTGCGGACACTCCAGAAAAAGTACGCTGACGGGGAAACAGTGTCTGTCAAGACTCTCGTAGAAAAAAGGATTATCAAGAAACGCTCGGGCCAGGTAAAGATTCTCGGTGAAGGCGAGTTGACAAAAAAGCTTGCTGTAGAAATTGAGGCGGTATCAAACCAGGCTAGAGAAAAGATAGAGAAGGCGGGAGGCACGGTGACGGCCGCGAAGCCGGTTGATTCGCAGCCCGAAAGTGAGCAGGCTCAAACCAAGGAGGGGAGCGCCGGGCAGGCGAGGGACGCGCAGGCGCAGGAAGCTCAGGAAGGCGACGGTGGATCAGACGAGGCGAAAGACGAGAAGGAAGAAGAGGGGAGTGTAGATGGCGAGTAATCCGTTGGTGGATATATTTCGCATAAAAGACCTGCGTGACAGAATATTTTTCACCATTTTTATGCTGATTGTATTCCGTCTTGGCGTGGCTTTACCTATTCCCGGTATCAACATAAATGCGCTCAAACTCTATTTCATGGCGCAGGAAACGGCGTCTACGGCGATTGGAATAACAGATTATATCGATTTCTTTGCCGGAGGCGCCTTTAAGAACTTCTCAGTCTTTATGCTGAGTATCATGCCGTATATTTCGATGTCGATTATCATGCAGCTTTTGGTGCTTGTTTTCCCAAAGCTCAAGAAGATATCGGAAGAAGAGGGCGGTAAAAAGAAGATTCAGCGATACACCCGGTATGGTACCGTGGTCATGTGTCTTATACAATCGTACACGGTTACGATCTACGCAAATTCGATACCGGATGCGATTGCCATCAACAGAACGGCCTATACCATCATCGCGATGCTGACCGTTACGACCGGCACCGTCTTTCTGATGTGGATGGGTGAGCAGATAACCCAGAGGGGTGTAGGGAATGGTATCTCCCTGATTATTTTCGCCGGAATAGTGGCGAGGATGCCAAACGCATTTATCGTATTGTTCAGGCGGGTAAGCGAAGGAAACCTCAACCCTGTTTTTGTTATCATCGTCCTTGCGATGTTTGTAGGTGTTATCGCGCTTGTCATCTACGAACAACAGGGGCAGCGGAAGATTCCGGTGCATTACGCAAAGCGGATTGTAGGGAGGAGGATGTACGGCGCGCAAAATACCTATCTTCCCTTTAAAATAAATCCATCGGGAGTTATTCCGGTTATCTTTGCGTCGGCAATCCTGACTTTCCCGATACAGATAGCTCAGAGCCTTGGAGGAAATGTCCAGTGGCTTGGAGATTTTGCATACTGGATTAGACCCGGTGGAATTCCGTATATTTTGATATACGCGCTTTTGATCATCTTTTTTGCATATTTCTATACGCAGGTGACGTTGAATCCTGTGGAAATATCAAAGCAGATACGAGAAAACGGTGGCTCCATACCGGGGATCAGATCTGATAAAATGGAAGAGTACTTAAGCAGGATTTTGTCGAGAATAATACTTCCGGGGGCGCTTTTCCTCGCGTTCATCGCGATAATTCCGACAATCGTACAACGATTGTTCAACTTCCCCGCTGAAGTTGCGCTCCTTATGGGGGGAACATCGTTATTGATTATGGTTGGTGTGGATCTTGATACTATGTCGCAAATTGAAGGGCACTTAAGAATGCACCATCATGAAGGGCTAACGAGGAAAGGAAGAATTCGATCGAGGAATCTATAGGAGATTGGTATGAAGGTACGGGCAAGTGTAAAACCGATGTGCGAGGGATGCAAAGTAATACGGCGGCGTGGTGTTCTGCGCATCGTGTGCAGAAATCCAAAACACAAACAGCGGCAGAGGTAGGAGGAGAATTATGGCAAGAATTGCAGGAATTGACTTACCGAACAAGCCCGTGAGTGTTGCGCTTACGTATATTTTTGGAATCGGTCCC
>CAZHXC010000088.1:0-9210 GCA_964536145.1 uncultured Spirochaetales bacterium
GCGACCCGGCCGTGGACAGGAAGGTCGGCGGTACGAGGAGCAGTGCCACCTTTTGCAACCCCCGGGACGTCTCGTCGAAGATTCTGGAGTTGAGAAACTTGTCCCAGAATCCTTTCAGAGAGATCCTGCCCGAGGAAGACGTGATCCACTATCGTAGACGGATACGGCTCAACGGAAAGGTTCTGCAGATGAACCACGACCGGTTGGATTCGATCACTGAAATCATCAGGCTCAAGCTGGACGCCTGGATGGAGGAGATGGATAATCCGGAGAATACCCTGAGCTTCTTTGATGGTGAAGAGATCCGGCGGGTGGTCGCAGCGAGGGTGTATCATGCCAACGTCATTGTGGCGCTTACGGATGGAGTTGACGTTAACGAGTACCGGTTTAGATTAATCCTCACGAGAAACGGTCTGGTTAGAGTCGAAACGGTAATCTGATGTAGGCCTGCGTTGGCGGCATCACCGAGGGCAAGAAAATCTGCGACTACGCCAACCTGTACGACGCCACCGTACAGGTTCACGTGTGCGGTAGCCCGGTTTCGACGGCGGCGGCGTTACAGCTCGAGGCGGTGATACCGAACTTCCTCATTCACGAACACCACACTTACGCATTGGCCGCTCACAACAGGGAGATATGTGTGCAGGACTACCAGCCTGAAAACGGTAGGTTTGTCACACCGGATCTTCCTGGGCTTGGTATCGAGCTCAATGATGAGGTGGTCATGCGTTCGCCCCGGGTTGTGGTTGAGTAGGCGCTACCGGGCATGAGTGGGCCGGCGATGCCGAGGAGCGCGAAACGCCGTATCACCAGTCGAGCAGCCGATTTTCACCCTTGAGTTTGCGGATCTCGGTAACATCCTGGCTAACTTCGACAACGCCTTTGTAGGTTCCCTGGGCATCACGAATTGCAAAATAGCGTATATGTATAAATCTATCGTTCAGGGTCAGCCAGAACTCCGCTGAATCTTTCTCCCCGTTCTTGAAACTCTCAACAATTTTTTCGACAATATGAACGCTTGCGGGAGGGTGACAGTTCTGTACCGCTCTACCGATCACCGCCGGGCTACGCGGAAAGATCCGTTCACGCCCCTGGGAGTAATAGCGAACCCGGTCTTGCTCGTCCACAAAAGTGACATCCACCGGCAGATTTTTGAGTATGAGATTGATTTGCTCAATCGTGAGGCCCCCTACGTCCAGGGCAATTTCGCCAACCGAGGTTCCGCCCGCG
The DNA here is from genome assembly GCA_964536145.1 of uncultured Spirochaetales bacterium. GTDB lineage: Bacteria > Spirochaetota > Spirochaetia > ARS1246 > ARS1246 > JAFGHN01. Next base: position 1,231 of record CAZHXC010000088.1, read on the forward strand.
GTTTGCGCTATAGTGGAATCAGTCTGATTGCCGGCGCCCTGCATCTGCTCACGGTTCTTGCCAAGGTCTTTCGCGATGTTGGCGGCGGTTATTACCGAAGGATCCCAGAGGTTTCCCGGCTCAACCCACGCATAGCCGATTTCACTCTCACCCCTCCGTATATCGGCCCATTGCTGATCGGACAATCTTTTCAAGGCGGCAGGGAACAGTATCTTTTCCTCCATGAATATCATCCGGCGAATCGATCGCAACAAACCCGGTGTGATATCGGTTATCTGATCTGTTGATCGACTGCCTTCTGCAATTCCTTCAATTGGGCCCTGATCTCGTCGTGCTTTCCCCACATGACCTTTGAAGGACCTGTAAACTCGACTTGTTCGAGATAGGGAAAAAGTTGATTCTCTTTCCGCTGGTAGTGTAGATTTACTTTTTTCAGCTCTTCGAGCAACGTAGCGAACTCTTGCCATTGGGCTCCACGGGACACTTTCCTCATCAGCTTCCGCATTCTTTTGATGATCTTTCGCAGCGACTTGTTCTCCTGGCGATAGGTATGTACAGGGTGTCCCGGCAACGTTTTTGATTTCTTTTGGCGCTTCAGCGCGTTTTCAAACACGGCAACATGTACGTCGCACACTTTCTGGATCTGCTCGACCGGCACCCCTTCGGCAATCAGTGATTGCTCAAGGTGCGCTATCTCTTCGGGGCTGATATTCCGAATCAATTTGGCAAATCGTTTCTGCGCGGTGGCGATATCGCTTCCCTCGTGCAGGTCTTTGACGATTTCTTTTAGCTGCTGTTGTCTGTACTCGCTACTGCCCTTTTGTAATTCACTCATAACATAGTAAAGATAAGCATGGATTGGAAAAAAATAAAAGAACGGCGGGTGCTATGCTGAAGACCCTGTGTTGTGTATAGTTCCGGGGATGAGTGGGTTGTTCGACTGGATTGATCTCGTCCTGATTATCGGCGTATCGCTTCAGACCACGCTGCTCGCGTTTGTGTCCGCTCCGCGTTGGAAGGCGTTTCTCTACTCATTTCCAATTCCTTTCAGTCTCGCCAATATGTCCCTCGGCCAACCGGTTGACGTCACCCATGCCGCCGGTCTGCTGAACCTCATACTCTATCTGAACATGGTCCGATGGCTTCACCAGGGCTTGAAGATGCACATCGTCCCCTCCATCGGGTTGTCGGCCGGCCTCTATGTGGGGATCGGAGCGACACTCAACGCTGTGTTGCCAAATTCGGGAACGGCCTTCTGGACGACCCTCTCTGTTTCAGCCGCGGTAGCCTTCGTGCTGTTTTTTACGGTCCGCCACCGGGAGGAAAAGGCGCACCGCAGCGAACTACCGGTGCCTGTAAAGGCGGCGGCGGTTACCGGGGTAGTTATCGTAATCGTGTTGCTGAAACGGCTTCTCGGCGGCTTTATGACCACCTTCCCGATGGTAGGCGTGGTTGGCGCCTACGAGTCCCGCAAGAGTCTCTGGACGCTCGGCCGGCAGGGACCGATTCTCGTGCTCAGTCTCGTTGCGATGATGTCGATCATGCGGCTTTTGCAGACGTATGCCGGGTGGTCGGTTGCACTTTCGCTTGCGGCGGGGTGGGTTGGATGGCTGGGGGTGAGCGTTCCGGTGACGATAACGAGGTGGCGGCGCGACAGCGGTGCCACGGCTCACTCCCCCTCGTCGTCGTAGCAAATCCTCTCGGCCCGTTCCTTGATGTAGCTGCTAAAGGAGATCTTCGGGACGCCACGGCTCGGCTTTGCCTCGACGATGACCTCCTCACCGGTGCTCGGGTGCTTGACGGTCCGTGCCTTCTGCGCCTCCCGCTTCTTGATGGAGACCCGGCCAAGCTTGCCAAGGGGTACGGCATCGCCGAGAAGCATTCCGGTTTCCACCAGCGTTACAAAGTCTTCGATGATAAGACGCGCCTCCTGCCCGGTGAGGCCGTGTTTCTTTGCCAAATAGCGGGTCATCGACTTCATGGTGAACTGATCAGGGATATTGTCCTGATCGATCTGCACCTCCCGGTTGTACTTCATGAAGCCGTTCGTGATGAAAATAGTGCTTTCACGTATGCACTTTTCCTGCTCGTCCTCCGGAAGGCCCGCCTGACAAACGGCAACAGCATAGGCAGGGCTCGTGCGCGAAATCCGTGACCCGATGATCCGGATACGCTCACCGGTACGCACATCGGCTGCGAAGGATATCCCGTGATCCACCAATACATCCGGTACATCGGTCCTGAGCTTTATTGACGAATACTCGAGCCACCGTCCGAGGGTCTTTTCAGTGTCGGGTCCGATACTCAACAGCGAGCCTGAGTAGGTGAGGACCAGTGCGCCCCGCGGATCGTCGGCGGCTACCGACTCTACAAGCTCAAGACGCAAAGCCCGGGCCTGATCCTCAAAAAGTGCCGCTTTTCTCCTCCACACCGCGAGCAATTCCAATAGAAACGCCTCATCTCCATCCCTGCCGGATTCGGCGGCGAGCCCGGCTAAGTGGCGTTGTACTTCCTCAGGTAAGTCATTCATGCTTGGTATTATAAGCCAATTTTTCAAAAATTTCCGGAAAAATTGGTTGTTTTTGGAAAAAAGAGTTATGATTAGGGCTGCGACTGCAGTTGACATACATTTTTGTTTGAGAGGTGAAATATGGGAGAATATGCAAATACGGTGTTGCCGGAGGTCAGGGATCACCTGAGTAAATTGGCCAGGACGGTAGGGCTCGAAGATTCAGAAGAGTCGTTGGAGCTTCTGGCCGAAGGCTGGCTCGAGAAACAATCGGTGTTTCACGAACAGACCAAGGCAAACGAGATGGAGGAAACCGATCTCCTGGAGCTCGACAGCGGCAGGGGCGCTCTCATCCTTACGTATTCGGGATCACTGTTGACTATCGGTCCTGATACCGAGGAAGGGCGTACGGTGGAATATGCGAGCATCGGGCTGCGTCAAGACGTGCCGGAGTTTCTAAAAACAGAAGAATCGGTACTCAAGACAGATGTGAAAGAGGGTGTACCCGTTGAGTTCGAGGTAGGACCCATCAAGACCAGCAGCCCCGTTTTCGCCATTGCCGTGGTGAGTGATGAGTTGGATGAAGAGGCCGAATCAGAGCTCTTAGGTCAGGTCACGGTCATGGTTGCCGAAGACTTTGTCGAGGTAAACAAGACCCTCATCGACGGGGAAGCGTAAGCGATGGGAGAGACGATGATTCGCCGGGCGTTTGTCCGGGTTCTAAAAGGGGCGATTCAAGCCCTCGAGAAGGCGTATCCATACAGGCGCCCGATCGACAGCCGGGGCGTGCCCGGCGGACTCGTCTATCTCCCTTGGGTGGATTACACGGTCATTGTGCCGGATCTGCACGCGCGAGCGGATTTTCTCAAGAAAGTGATGGCTTCCCGTCTGGCGGGACGCAGCGGTACCATTGAACACGATCTGGCTACCGGACGGGCGGTTGTGGTCTGCGTGGGCGATGCGCTCCATTCGGAAGCCCGGGGAAAAGAACGGTGGAAGTCGGCATACAAGGAGTTCCTCAACGGTTTTGATCCTGCACCCGCCATGGATGAAGAGATGACCGAAGGTCTGGAAGTTTTGGATCTGGCGGCACGGCTGCAAACCGCCTACCCTGCACACTTCCACTTCCTCAAGGGAAATCATGAAAACATCGCGAACGAACGTAAGGAGGGAAACTTCCCCTTTCGCAAGTATGCGTACGAGGGTGACATGGTGCGGGAGTGGGTACTGAAGTTTGCCGGTGATGAAGTATTCGATGCGATATACCGATGGGAAAAATCGTTACCGCTGGCGGCTGTAGGAAACCGTTTTCTGGTGGTCCACGCCGAACCGGCGAGGGTGTTCACACCCCGTGATATAGCGGATGCGTATTCGAACCCTGAGGTTATTGCTGGTCTCACCTGGACGGATAACGGACAGGCGGAGCCGAATAGTGTGCCGGATACTCTGGAAACATTCTTTCCCGGGGATGATAAGAGTTTGATGTTCGGTGGCCACAGACCTGTACCGGGCCGCTACCTGCTTCACCAGGGGGGACGGTACGTGCAGATCAACACGCCAAACCGTTGGGTGGCGGCGGTAATCCGGCGGATCGAAGATTTTGACCCCGAGCGGGATATTGTAGATGTGGGAACCCGTGCGGCTGTAAGGTAGCAAGATGGCGAAAATACCTGAATCAATAGATAAATATAAGCTGGAGGATCTGATCGCCTCAGGCGGCATGGGTCAGGTATACAAAGGAATCCATCCCACCCTCGACAGACCGGTCATACTCAAGAAACTGACACTCAGGGGCAACGCGTCGGTCGCGGAACGGTTCCGGCGGGAGGCAAGAATACTCACAGAGTTCCGGAGCGACTACATCGTAGACGTCTATGACCATTTCAAGAAAGGACAGAGCCACTACATCGTTATGGAATACGTCGAGGGCGCATCGGTACAGGGGCTGCTTGCCAAAGAGCGTTACTTTGACAATGCGCTTTCAGCATATATCACGCTCCAGACGGCCAAGGCGTTGGCATACGCTCACGGGAAGAATGTCATCCATCGTGATATCAAACCGGACAACGTGCTCATTTCCAGAGAGGGCGATGTCAAGCTTGCCGATTTTGGGATCGCAGCGAGCAGGGAAGATGATTCGAACCTCACCACCGAGGGTATGACCCTCGGCACTCCCTCCTACATGGCGCCCGAGCAGTTTGAGGATTCCCGGACGGTGGACGGCAGATCGGATCTCTACTCCTTGGGAGTCATGCTCTACGAGATGCTGACCGGCCGGAAACCCTACCCGGGAAGATTCAGCCCGGAGCTGGTTCGGGCCATTCAGAAGGGGCGCTACACGCCGCCGCGGCGGATCAATCCGGGGGTGGCGCCGGAGCTGCAGCGATTGGTGGCGATGCTCGTCAGACCAAATCTGAAGCGGCGGTTGAGCGACGTAGGCGCAATCATACAGAGGCTCCGGCGCTTTCTCGAACGCTACGATGAGACGTCCGTGGAAAAGCGGTTGGTGGCGATGGTGGCGGGAGAAGAGTTGCCGCCGTTGCGTCGAAAGCAGCCGAAGAGGCTCAGACGTACGCTTGTGGCCGCCGCGGCGGCGCTGCTCGTCATCGGCCTAGTTGCCGCGGTTTGTGCAATGACCGGCATCCACAGGCGGATATTCTCACCGGCGGAGCACGGTCAGGTCCGGTTCGTTGTTGAAGGATTCCCCGGGGAGATAGAAGAGGATCAGGTAGGGATCACCGTTGAGCCGGTTGGGACTGGAATACGGTCTGAAGAGGGCCGGGTGGTGAGAATACTCCCGTGGATACCACGGTTTGCCGGCGATCCGCCGTCGGTGATTCTCACCACTCTTCCGGTTACCCTCCAGGCAGGGGAATACCGTGTGAGGGCTCAGGTAGCCGACGGGGAGGTCATCGCGGTCTTTGGTGTACGTCCATGGAAAGAGTCAGGACAAGAGAGAAAGGTTGTCATCCCGCTCGTCGACTCCAACGCCAGAGCGCTGACCGTTTCTGTGCGAGTGTTCGACGCGGAAACCGGCTCCGATCTCACCGATGCGGCGAGCGTCGAAGTGCTCTCAGGATCGGGATACATTCCGATCGATCAATCGGACACCTTGTATTCCGGGCGTATTCACTCCTTTCGTGTCAGGGCGGCAGGATATGCAACCCGTGTCCTCACCATACCCGTTGAAAAGGAGACCGGGAGCGTCGCAATCAGGGTGGAGATGGAATCTTTAGGAGATAATTCATGACGGCAACAATGAAACGCTTACTCTATATCGGGCTCGGGCTTTTGGCCGGCGCAATGATCTGGGGCGCCGAAGAGCTCGTTCTCCGTGCTCGAGGCGGCTACCTTTTGCAGGTACTCGTGCAGGGCGGTGTGATTGGTTTTGTGTTCGGATTTGCCTTTGGAGCTGCGGAGGGAATCGCGATCAGCGAACCGCGGAAAGCGGCGCTGACGGCCGCGATCGGGGCTTGTATCGGGGCGATTGCCGGCTGCGGGGCGACCATGGGCGCAGCCGTCGGGATGATAGCCTTTGCAAACTCGCTGCACGCTGACTATTCGACAACGACGGATGTGCTTCTTCCGGTAAGCCGCGCCATCGCGTGGGCGGTTGTGGGCGCGGCGGTGGGCGCAGTCGAGGGCATACGCTCACGATCGCTCAGAAGGTCCGTGGCAGGGCTACTTGGCGGATTGACGGGCGGACTCTTAGGTGGCGCTGGTCTCGAGGGGTTGCTCCGGCTCCTGCCGGATCAGGCAATCGGGCGGCCGGCGGGTTTTCTCATCTTGGGAACCGGCATCGGCTTTTTTTTAGGGGAGTTTGAGAGGCGTTTCAGCTATGCACGGCTCCGGGTTCTTACAGGCCCCTTGAAAGACAAGGAGTACATTCTGTCTCGCCGGCGGACGGTGATCGGGTCCGGGTTTGCTTCAGAGGTATATCTGTCTGCGTATCCGGGAACCGAAGCCCGGCACGCGGAGGTGCTCACGGAGAACGGAGAGATGAGAGTGCAGGCGTCTCAGGGAGCGGTGGCGGTGAACGAAAAGCCGGTGGACGGGGTTCGTTACCTCAAATATCACGACGTGATAGATCTTGCGAGCGCCCGGCTTCTTCTGCTTCCGATGTAGCGCCGGTAACGAATGGAACAAGGGAAGTGTTATGAAAATGAATAAGGTAATATTTGTCTTTGTGGCGATAGCCATGACCACGGCTGTTGCGACAACCGCATCGGCGCAATCACTTCAGATTACCCAGGTTGACACCGGCAACCTGCTGTTGCGGGGATGGGTCGATGCGTATGTTTCTGTGTCTGATCAGAGCGGCGGTTTTTCAAAGGTTGGACAGACGGGTATTGAAGGAATCACCGCGGATTTTACCGCGGCGGAGCGTGAGGCCGGGGAGCTCCGCAGGCTTGAAATTCTCGACGTGACCGCTAACGCGGCCGGAGAGACCGGCATCGATTTTCTTCTGCTCATCGACAATTCGGGATCGATGTACGACAGCCTGGGTGATGAAACCAGAATGGAGTATGCCCGGCGGGCGCTTAATGCCTTCATTACCTCCATGGCCGGTTCACACGACCGTGCCGCGCTGGGGGCTTTCAATACCTACCTTCACCCGCTTGCCCGTCTTGGTGCTTCCACCGGGGAACTGGTACGCAGTCTCGACCGCATAGAAGAACCACCAAGTGAGATGGCGTATACCGAGCTCTACCAGGCGCTTGTCGGGTTTCTACCGGAGCTCACCGCCGCAACGGGCCGCAAGGCCGTCATCGTGCTCTCAGACGGAGAGGATTATCCCTTTAGCCGGTTCTCCGGGATCACCCATCCGATATGGGAGGACCGGACGGTGGATACCGGCGAAGTGGTGCGCAGGTATCGTGAAGAGGAGGTCACGCTCTATGCGATAAACTTCTCAGACGAACAGGATGAGAACCTGTCGCGTATCGCTCACGAGACAGGCGGTATGGTGTTTGAGGCGCGAGACTCCCTGGAGCTGACGGAGGTCTACACTACTATACGGGACTCCATACAACAGGAAGCCCGGGTGCGGGTCCGCATACCTTCATCGGATACCACTGAGAGAAACCTTCTTGTCCAATACAACAACAGCAGTGATGAGATCACCTATTTTGCCCCGCTATTGCTCGGCTCTCCCGGGGCCGTTCCGTGGTTTGTGCCTCTCCTCGTCGCGGTTGCCACCGCAGGCGGCCTGGCCGCCCTGCACTTTCTCAAGATTGAGTCCGCGGCAAAGGCACCCGAGATCCGAGTGTTGGGTGCAGGCGCGCCATTGCGGCTCTCAGAAGAGGTCACCGTCATAGGTTCGGCCCCGGATGACCACCTATCACTCGCGGGAAGCCCCGGTGTCGATCATCACCATGCGGAAATCGTACATGACGAAAAGAAAGGCTGCTACACCTTGATATCGGACCGGCCGGTGCGGGTGAATAACACGCTGGTGAAGAACCGGAAGC
>CAZHXC010000089.1:0-9163 GCA_964536145.1 uncultured Spirochaetales bacterium
CGCGGATGCACCTGGAGAGTCCCGCGCTTCTCAGGTTCATCGTTGTCATTTAGCCAGTAGATCACGATGATGTGGGAAAACCCCTCGATTCCGAGCAAGCCATCGGCATACTCTTCATCAACTATGAGAAACGTTCGATCGCCTTTTTTTTCGACATGACCAATCGCATGTATTTCCATGATGCAATCATAGCGTCGGTGATGCTGATGGACAAGGCGCCGGGTAAGGCCTGCCATAGGACGCCCGGGGTGCGCGGCACGACCGTTCCACGGCGGCACTGCACGGCGGCACTGTTGCGCGACGCCGCATAACATGGCAAGCTGCGATATGCGGACACATCACACGGTACGGTTCCACGATTGCCGGGACATGTCGATGCTCGAATCGAGCTCAGTGGATCTCGTAGTCACCTCACCGCCCTACCCGATGATAGAGATGTGGGACTCCTGCTTTGCGCAAATGAACCCGGAGACGGAGCTCGCACTCGCTAAGCTCGACGGCCGGTCGGCATTCGGGCTGATGCATGCCGAGCTTGACCGGGTGTGGGCGGAGGTTGCACGTGTCTTGAAAGACGGCGGCTTTGCCTGCATAAACATCGGTGATGCTACAAGAAAAGTAGGCGAGGTATTCAAGCTCTACAACAACCACTCGCGAATATCCTCAAAGCTCTTCGATCTTGGGCTTGATCCGCTCCCGGTGATCCTTTGGCGAAAGCAAACAAACGCGCCAAATAAGTTCATGGGCTCGGGTATGCTGCCATCCGGGGCTTATGTCACACTGGAACACGAATATATCCTGATTTTCAGAAAGAGTGGAAAGCGACTATTTGCCGGTGGCGAAGAGAAGCGGAACAGGCGCGCAAGCGCATTCTTCTGGGAGGAACGGAATATCTGGTTTTCCGACATCTGGGATTTCAAGGGTATACGCCAGGCACTGAACTCCTCAGAACCACGCGCGAGGAGCGGCGCGTTCCCCTATGAGCTTTCCGACAGGCTCATCTCCATGTACTCGGTTTACGGAGACACGGTGCTCGACCCGTTTCTCGGCACCGGTACCACGATGCTTTCGGCGGCGGCGGCGATGAGAAACAGCGTCGGTTTTGAATACGACCAAGAGTTTGAGACCCTTATCAACGGAAGATTGCGGATGGCGCCGGCTTATTCGGCCGATAGAGCCTGGAAGCGGTTGAACGACCACCTTGAGTTTATCAGCGATTACTCGCAAAGAAAGGGAAAGCCCGCACACACCAACGCATGTTACGGCTTTCCGGTGGTAACGTCACAGGAAACAGAACTCGAGTTGTTCGAAGTAACCGATGTGAACACAACAGCGGAAAACGGCTATGGTATCGACTACTCCCGGGCGGAGCTGAAAGGTGAACGCCCGGTATTGGAAGAAAAGCCCACCGGTGGCACGCAGGGCGGCACACAGTTAAGCCTCGAGTGGACCTAGTTACACGGTGAGGAGAGTCTCACCTTCCTTCAAAATCTCGGTCAGCGGTACGCCCCAGTACTTCACCTCGATACCCAGCTTCTCGAGAGTATCGCTTGCACCCAATTGATCGGCACAGGCTTTGCACGCGGATATGTCAACGCCTGCCTCCAGAGCTTCTTTCACTTTTTGTTGTATTGCTTCGTTCTCGCTGACCAGTTTGGTTGCACCGCCCCAGACGATAACGGTTACATCTTCCCACCAGCCGCGCTTGAGAGCGTTGACCGTATACATAAACACCATCTTCTCCGCGGTAATCGGGTCAGCGCTTGTCCACAGCACATACAGACGATCCTTCTCACTCATGTGTATCCTCCAGGATTTTCAGTACTGCAAAGGTATACGCCCGGTACGGTCAAAGGCAAGCTTTGATGATCGCCTACTTGGGGACGCCGGTATTACGGACGGCCGCTCCCGTGGTCTTGCGGCACAAACCATGCGCTCCGCGGCAATACTCTAGAAATGATCGGGACAGAAGGGTCTGTATGCTGTGGTCAAAACGGCGTCCCATACGGCGGTCGCTCCGGCTTCGAGCACATCCAGTCTGCCGATGCGCGCCGCGAGAGTTGCATTCACATGGTTAAACACCAGCGCCGCAAGAGTGTCCACGCCCATGGCCAACGGCGGAGATTTCCCGCTGCGTCTTACCACCGCGCGGCCGCCGATAACTTCCATCTCCCAGCCTCCCCGGTTCCACGGGCAAAGATCATCTTCAATCTCAAAAGTAAGCCGGCCTTCGGCCTGATAACCGCGGCCCGACAGCGCGCCGTCGACATCCACAATTCGGCCCATGAGCGCCGATGTGGAACTCTCGGTCTCCATCCGGATAATCGCACGCGGTTCTGTCAGCAGGTACGGTAGCGGATCATCCTCTGAAACGCTCGGAAGCATGATCGAGGAAGTCAGGTCCAGCTCGGCGAGGTGGCGCCATAGTGCATGAAAGGCCCGTATATCCCGGTACACCACCTCTGTCACGGTCACCTCATGGTCATGATGATAGATCCCGCCTCTAATCGGTTTTACCTCGTACATCACGTATCCTGCCGGTACGCCTTCTTCTTCATACATCGTTCGTACAAAAAGAGGATTCTTTCCCTTCTCCACTACCTGCTTTTCCCAAAAGTGACGGGGCCGGTGAAGATAACCGGTACGTCCCGATGCAAAACGATGATAGAGATCCGCGACACTATCTGTCTGCTGCTCGCCTATCTCAGTGAAGCTGCCGGTTTGCGCCGGTTGTTTTGCAAACCGCACATCCCGGGGATCGATCCGGTACCTTATCTGGGTAGTCACAAACTCGCAGCCGTAGCGCCGGTAGATACCACTCCGTGAAGGCCACAGAATGATGAGCGGCCTCTCACCCTTCTCATGGAGCTGTAACAGGTGGCGGGAGAAGATCTGCCGTTGGTAACCGCGTCTGCGATACGTCGGCAGCGTGCTCACATCGGCTACGCCCGCGGCTGGCACACCGCAGCCGTTGATATAGACGGTGAACGGTATGGCCCTATAGGTTGAGACCATGTTCCCGTCTTCAAAAGCGCAAAGCGTCTGCTCCGGCGGCGTTGTACCGATCCAATCCTGCGGGATTCCCAATCCGGCCGCACACACCCGCGTGTACTCTTTGATCTCTTTGGCTGTTGCCCGTCTGATCTCAGCACCCATGACGCTTTTCGCTCCTTATTAAGCGCGATACGGCACGCCGCGCTAGGAAGTGGCGCCGTGTGTCTGCAATGAATCCCACAGCTCTTTATTGAACGGCGCCCGTCTGCCCGTACAGTTCTCCCGGTGACACAGCTCGCAGCTCTGGAAATCTACCTCCGTCTGAAACCTGATCCCTGAAACCGTCTTATTCGGCAGCATGAGACATGAATCGGTCAATCTGACACCGATGCGTTTCTCCACGTTGTCAAAGAGCGAGAAGAACTCCCGCTGTTGCGTGATGGGCCATACCGATTCATCGCCTGAACCCGGGCTCATTGTGGATGTTTTTCCGAGCTTGAGATCCTCTTCGAGTCGGGAAATCAGGCGGCGGACAGCGGTACGAAGAAGCGCTTCCTTGACGGCATCGAGCCAGAAATCGACCAGGATATCATCATCAGGAATCTCGATTTCATCGACCTCAATTCCACAGGTCACAATATAGGGAAAAACCCGCTCTACACCGTCGAGATTCCGCCGGAGCGCCCGGCTCGTAAAGGTGACATTGTCGATGGTGACGGTGTCCTCTCCCCTTGCCTGTATATACGATTCCTTGTAGAGAGCCTTTGGCCGTGCTACGTTGCGAACACGACCGAGAAGATCCTCAAATTCTACCGCATGGTCGCTCTTCGGGTTGATATGCAGTTTCTGAAGGAGCGGTTCTACTTCGAGTTCGAAGGGTACATCGATTTTCTCTTCTACCATAGCGGGGCAATTATACAGGCTATCTCGCAAGCCGGGATAGGGGGGCTATGCAATCGCCCTCACAATCGTGGCGAGGCCCTCGGCTATCTCCGCGAGCCTCGCGCAATCTACTATCTCCACAGTATCAGCGGCGGTGTGTGTAATCGACTGGTCTTCCAGGTTTTCAATGAGCCAGGCTGAAGAAACGGCAATTGCCGGCCTGTCATACTGAACAAAGATGAAATGATCACCCTGGGGATACTCTGAACCTTCTGTAAAACCGTGGTAGCCGTTCATGACGTCGGTGACCTGCCGTTTCAAATCATCGGGCAGGTTGAAAAATGAAAGCACCGTCCCGCCTTCCTTATATCCGGCTCCGTCGATAGTGATATTCAGCAGAATCTCGTCAAACCTCCCCTGGTTCTCACTGATGTAGCGCATCTGACCGGGAGCGCAGTAGTAATCCTCTCCGTTGAACGCAACAATTTCGAGCTCCGTGTCGCCGTCGTAGTCGTTGAGCAGACCGGCGAGCAGCAACAGCACGGCTACTCCGGTGGCGTTGTCGATTGCACCGGGCGAGCCCTTTTTTGCATCGATATGGGCGGCGAGAACGATACGTCCGCGAGCGCCACCCGGCTCACCGGCGCCCTTGACCCCACGCTCCCGTCCGCCTCGCCGGGCGGTCACCTGATAGCCTTTACCGGGTATCCTCCTTGCCGCCGACGTAAGAGTTACCTTCTTGCCGATGCATTGGATCAGAGAAGCTCTCTCCTCATCGGTCATATACACCGATGGAATATCGAAGTCGCCGTCCTCGATAAGCGGGAAAGGATAGACTCCGCCGGCGAGGGCGCCGTTTCTATCGGTGGCGCAGACAATCGCACCGGGACGGCCCGTCTCGAGGAGGCGGATAATCCTCTGATGCTCCTCAGGATTATAAAAAACAAAGTTCTTTGGCATGAGCTGCTCACGCGCGATATCCCCGTGCAAGAGCAATACTTTGCCGGCGAAATCCTGCCGCCCGAGGTCGGTCAGGCTGGAAGCCTCTGAAAGCTCCGCGGTGATTTCGCAGCCTGTGGAGTACGGGCTCGGGAACACTTTGAAACTTTGCTCGCCGCAGGTGAGCGTGGCGCCGCCGTCTTCCCAATCGATCGCCTCAAAGTCGGCAACATCGGTCTTCCAGCCGAGGGAGGAGATCTCCCGCTCAAAAAAAGCGGTCGCCCGCCGGTTCCCCTCGCTTCCAACGGGCCGTTCGGGAATATCGACACAGAGCTTCTGCATATACGAACGAATTATATCGACTCTCTCCTTTGACATGATGCCTCCATCAGTATTTGAGCAAATCGGTTACCGGTCGGTTGGAAAACATCGCCTCCGGATTGAACAGGTTATCTGGATCGAATATGCGCTTGACGCGGCGCATGTAGCCATAGACACTCTCACCCCACTCCTCTTTCAGAAAGGGCGCGCGCAACCGACCCATGCCGTGCTCGGCGGTAATCGTGCCGTTGTAATGAAAAACAGCTTTATACACCTCTCCGGCCACCCGTTGCAACAGCTGTTTCAAATCCGGTGAGTCGGCATCAAAAAAGGGACGGAGGTGGAGGTTTCCGCTTCCGGCGTGGCCGTATATCGCCGCCTCGAGCCCGAGCCGGCCGAATATCGCTTCCACATCCTCGATGAAATCCGGAAGCGAGGCGACAGGCACTCCCACATCGTTGACTACAGAAAGCGCGCGGCGCCTCCGCCCCTGACCGCGAACGAGCGGAAGCAGTGCCTTGCGGACTTTCCACAGCCGCTCCTGCTCTTCCCCTCCGCCCACGGATACGGGTGGTTGGGCAAGGTGATAGCGGTGTTGCCGGATGAGGCTGCGGATACGCTCACCGTGCGCTTCCGAATCGGGCCCCGAATACTCCACCATCACCATATGGCACCGTTCCCGCGGTACCGTGGCGGAGGGCGTGGGGCCCGCTTGCCTTGGTGGCGATATTTCCGGCAAAGAGGTTGATGGCGCCGCTCGAAGGGTCTGCGGGCAGAAAGAGACCCTTCTCACCAAGGGCTCGTTGAAGCGAATCGTGAATCACCGCGCCTTCAGCGTCCGCAAGCAGGTTACCGGCATCGATGGACAATATCCGATTCATAGGCCCTGATTTATCAAAGGCCATGACAATCCCAGGACCGAGCGCCCCGCCTGCGGTTCCGCTACCACCGGATCGCGGGTGGATCGGCACACCTTCTGCCGCCGCCAGAGCGACGGTTTTTGTGATATCTTCCACATCCCTTGGGAAAACCACCGCGAGCGGCAGGATCCGGTAGATACTCTGGTCGGTGGCGTGTCTCTCGAGCGTCCGCTCATCAACGCTGACGCGATCTTTGAGAAGCTCCTGTAATCGTTTTCGCAGGTTCTGTTGCTTTCCCACCGGGTTACTTACAGGGGTTTCGCAAGAATCTCACTCACCCAGAGACCCGACAGGTTCTCTCCCCCGGCGGCTTTTGCAAAGGTGACGGCAGTCCTGCCTGATGTGGTAGCAACCGCTACCGCGGTAATGTCACCCTCTTCGAGCCGTTTCACAACAATCTGAGCAAGATCCTCGGTGTTCTTCTCTCCCTTTGATTCGAAATAGACACGGGTTTTTTCGATTTTTTTTGCCATGTGATCGCACCTCCTTTGAAAGCTACATGTGAAGCCGTAACGTCCGCGCGTTTATCCAGGAATAAGAACCTGCAGCGCCTTGACGTGCAGTGAATATGATACACGAGATCGATCCCCATGAAACCGTCACTGCCGAGGCACGGGCGGTGAACGAAAGGTCTTGGGAATATGCTGACGGGTGCACTGGGTAGCGGATCAAGGGCGATTTCACTGTTTCATAGCTTACGAAAAGCCCGTCCGTCAATTGCACCCAGCTTTGTTTTCTTCTCCAATCGTGTGTATAGTAGTTTCGAGAGGCACTATGGGAAAAATCACGTATCTGAGATCCATATTCGAGATCATTGAAAGGCTCATCAAAATCGAAATGACCGATCAGGGAAGGGCGGTCATCGAGAATTACCTGCAAAACGCCGGAGCTGAAGATTATGCGGGCAAGGCCAGATACGCAATCTTCAGGTATACCGAGGTTGAATTGCCGTCTCTCGATGACATACGGGAAAAAGACAAGCGAGACACCTTGAGCGAGATGGATCATCTGATTCTGAAGATGGAGTACGAATCAAAACAGATGGCAATCAAGGGAGAGTGACCCCGTTGCGTCGCACAGTTGAGGCGGCGCCCGGTTCGAGCCGGCGGAAACCTGGGCTTGCCTGCGGCGGGCGCACCTATTTTGTGTAGGGAAAGGTGATAACCGATCCGGCGCCGTTTACAAAAAAACTTTCAGGAAACGCGTTAAACAGTTTTGCCGCCGAAGTGAATCCGGTGCAGTGGGATGTGCCTATCCAGCTGGGGTTCATCTCACGGAGTGCGTCTATGGTTTTGCTCATCCTCTTCTCATCTGCAGCTATCAGATGGGTCCCGCCGACAACCATGTAGATCTTATCGGTTTCCATCACCTTTTTGCTCTGCATGAGGATATTGACCATACCCCTGTGAGCACATCCGAGAACTACGACGAGTCCTAAATCAGTCCGGATGTACACAGAAAGGTCGTCCGCCAACGCATCGGGCTCGTAACCGTTTTCTGTCCTGATGCGGAGCCTGCCCGGAATTTTTTCATAATCAGTTATTTGCTCTTCTTCACCACTGGTGGCGATGTCATCGGTAATCCAGCACGGGTCGGCGGTCAGTTCGAACTTCGCTCCGAGAGATTCGAGCTGCTCGCGCCTGAAGGGAATACCTGAATAGGTGTGAGTGTCCTCCTTCTCCTGATAACTGTATTTTGATGAGAATACATCCGGGTGCGCTATAACCGGCACTTCTTTCCTCATCCTCTCGAGCACCTCTTTCAGTCCGCCGGTGTGATCAAAGTGCCCGTGGCTTAAAACGATAGTGTCAACTTCGGAAAGATCGAGATCCATGTTGGCTGCGTTTTTCAAAACTGCACCGCTGCTCCCGGTATCAAACAGAATGGTCCTCTCGGCGGCCTGTATCAAAACGCTGTATCCCCATTCTGCACTCACCCCCGGTCTGACGGCCGTGTTTTCACAGAGCGTGTAGAGCTTCAATTTGTCAGCTTGCATATCTTCCTCCTTTTTTGCCCGGACATGCGATGCCGTCCGCGCGCCGCCTGCAGGCCGGGCGGCCCGACCCGCAACAATTATACATCGTGCAGGTCGGTCCGTGTAAGGGAGCGCGTGGCCGGTACCATCACCGCAAGCACGGCAACGATATTGATTGCCGAAGCCGCGGCAAACATCCCCCACCTCGGCGCCGCGCTGCCTATTGTACCTACCAGATTATAGAAGGTAAGGGCGATCGGATAGGTGGAATCGTCGGTGAGAAATATGAGCGGGGCGAGAAATCCGTTCCACGCGCCGATAAAGCCGGCCATCATGGTTACGCCGATAGCCGGCGCCGAAAGCGGCAGCAATACGCGCCACAAATAAGCGAATGGTCCGGCTCCCTCCAGGGCGGCGGTATCCCGGAAGGACTGCGGCACCGAACGCAAAAACGCCACCATCGTAAAAACTGCAAAGGGCACCGTATGTGCAATATAGATCATAATGAGCGGGATATAACTCCCTATGAGACCGACCTGCCTGAACAGCCAGTAGAGGGGAATGAGAGTGTGCATTCCTCCAATGACGGTCAAAAGCTGCACGGTTATCATCGAAGCCTCTGCTGTTTTTTCACGACGGCTCAGGATCCAGAAGGCCGCTGGGAATGTCAGCAACGGAGTAAGTATCGCGGTTGAGCCGGCCAGCAACGCGGTGTTTCCAAAGGATCTGATTACTTCGCGGCTTTGCAATACGTTGGTGAAATTGTCGACGGTGAAAAACCTCGGAAAGAGCCTGTCCACGTACACCACATCCGCCGCGGAAAAACTCACCCACACCAACATGTAGACGACGAGGAAAGACGACACTATCATCGTGACAATCGCAGCCAGCCGCATCGGTGTAACAATCGCTCCGCCGCGTCTCATCGTCTCTCCGCCGCGCAGAACCACCGGGAGTGCAACCGCGGCGATGATGAGTGCGGGGTTTAGGCCTTCCGGAAACCCGGAGACGGCGATGTGGACACCGTTTGTTGCGAGATCAAAAAGAAACACCGGCAACACCGCCTTCCGGAATCTTACCGACGCGATGTACGCCGCGGCGGCCGCCGCGCCCCAGAATCCGCCGAAGAGCAGCT
>CAZHXC010000090.1:0-6304 GCA_964536145.1 uncultured Spirochaetales bacterium
GGTCTGAAGCTCAATATTCTGCAGAACCTCGACTCGTTCATCGGCCGCTATTTTTCGAGCCCTAAAGCCAAAAAGGTCCTCGGGTTCAACACCGTGTTTCTCGGGTCGAGTCCCTACAAAACCCCGGCGCTTTACTCGCTGATGAGCCATGCCGACCTCACACAGGGGGTTTATTACCCATCAGGCGGGATGGGAAGTATGGTTGAAGGCCTGCGCGCTGTGGGTGAACAGCATGGTGTGGTCTTCAGGTTTGGGGAAACTGCCAGGAAGATTGTCGTAGATGAAGGCCGGGCCTCAGGAGTGAAGACGGTTGATGGATTTCTGCCGGCGGACATTGTGCTGTCTGCTGCGGATTACCACTATACCGATACCGTGCTCCTGGACAATAGGTACGCAAGTTATCCCCCGCAGTATTGGGACAAACGCGTCATGGCGCCCTCTACGTTTATCATCTACCTCGGGCTCAGCAAAAAACTGAAACAGCTTGTTCATCATAATTTCTTCTTTGCAGATGACTGGAAGGAGAACTTCAGGAAAATATTCGATGCGCCGGGCCGGCTCGAGGGGGCTTCATACTATGTGGGAGTTCCGTCCAAAACCGATAATACACTCTGCCCGCCGGGGGGCGAAGTGGTATTTCTTTTGGTACCGGTCGCCGCGGCGCTCGATGACAACGATGAGTTCCGGGAAAACTATGCAAACAGCTGCATATCCCATCTTGAAACACTGATTGATGATAACATCCGGCCCCACACGGTGGTCAAAAGGATTTACAGCCGGCGCGACTTCATCAATGACAACAACATATACTCCGGCGCATCTCTCGGTCTCGCGCACACGCTACTTCAGACGGCGTTCTTCAGACCATCCCACAAGAGCAGAAAACTGCCAAATCTCTACTACACGGGACATTATACGCAACCCGGAGTTGGTGTTCCGATGCAATTGATCGGCGCCGAAATGATAGCAAAACGGATCATGACTGAAACGACATCAAAAGCGGTGGGAGGACTATGGGGCTCATCTCACTGATTTCGGCGGCGGTCTACTGGTTTGCCGGTTGGTTTCTGTTCAGGGGCATAAAGAAACTGACCGCACAGCCGTCACGTCCGCGCCGGTTTTCGCTCTCCGTGGTAATTCCCGCCCGCAACGAAGAGGAATCACTCCCGCGATTGCTCGAATCGCTCCGGAATCAGCGCTATGCTCCTGGTGAAATCATCGTTGTAGACGATTCATCGGAAGACCGGACCGCCGGAATCGCGAGATCCTTTGGCTGCAAAGTGATCAGTCTCACCGGCAAACCGGAAAGCTGGACCGGTAAATCGTGGGCATGCTGGAACGGTGCGAACAGCGCAACATCGGAGGTGCTGCTCTTTCTTGATGCGGATGTTCGCTGTGGAAAAGATGCCGTGGAGCTGCTCACGGGAACATTCGAGAAACACGGCGGATTGATCTCCGTACAGCCGAAGCATGTAACCCGGAAACTGCACGAACAAATATCGGCATTCTTCAATATCGTATCCGTTGCCGCCGCCGGCAGGCGGGGTGGATTTGGCCCGTGCATGGTTTGTTCCCGCAAGGATTATTTCGCCACAGGCGGCCACAAAGCGATCGGCGCAAGCGTTGTGGATGATTTTGCCCTCGCTAAGCTGTTCCTCGATAACGGACTCAAAGTCACCCCCTTTCTTGGAGGAGACCAGCTGACCTTTCGCATGTACCCGAAAGGTCTTGGAGAGCTGTTCGAAGGTTGGACGAAAAACATGGCCGCCGGCTTTCTCTGAGCAACCCGATCTCCGTTTTGATCATTTTTATCTGGTTTACGGGGATCGTCAACGCGGTACTATCGGTCATCCGGAGCTTTGCCGGCTCACAGGAATTACTCATAACCGCGGCAATTTCCGTACTTGCGATGTATGCTGCGCAGGTGTATACGCTTCTTTTGCGGGTTGGCCGGTTTCATTTTCTCACCTCTCTGTTTTTTCCGGTTTTCTTCGCTTTCTTTCTTGTTCTTTTTACCGTTTCGGCGGTTCTTACTACGGTAGTGGGAAAGGTACGCTGGAAAGGAAGAGTCATCACTTTGCGATGAGAGAGAGAGGATGATAGTACGGATCGACAGCGCCGCTTTGCTGATCCTTGCAAATTGCATGGCGTGGTTTCTCGTTATTTTCTTTTCCGGATTTCTGTGGGGCAAAGTGCCGGTAACCAGATTTCGCTACGGTAAGTTTCCGTTCCGAACGCATGTCTTTGAGGACCACGGCAGATTTTACGAAAGGAGGCTGAAGATAAAACGCTGGAAAGGCATCATGCCGGAAGCCGGAGGAGTCTTCAAAGGATTTCAAAAGCGGCACGCACAGCTGCGCGAATCCCGCTACCTCGAGGCGTTTGTGAGAGAAACGTGCCGGGCCGAAGCCGTGCATTACACCATTATGGCGGCGCTGCCGGTTTTTATTATCTGGAATCCCCCTGTTGCTCTTGTTATTATGATGCCGATAGTGATCGCCGGGAATCTTCCGTGCATCATTATTCAAAGGTACAACAGACCCAGGTTGCTCAAATTGATCCGGATGAAGGTGTAGACAATGTCGGTACAGGAGACGCAGAAGGAAATTTTCAGAAAGGGTTCAAAAACCTACTTCAACAGCAGCATTTTTTTCCCTCAGTCCGTGAGACGCGACGTTTTTGTACTGTATGCTTTTGTACGGACGGCGGATGATTTTGTCGATGAGATCCCTCAAAATCCGGAAGGCTTTTACCGTTTCAGAGAGGAGTATCGAAAGGCCGTCGAAGGAGAAAAGAGCGGGAACCAGGTTATCGATCCGTTTGTAGAGCTCATGAAAAAGAGGAGCTTTTCGCCGCAATGGGTGGAGGCTTTCCTCGGTTCCATGGAAATGGACCTCTCTGCTGCAACCTACCCCGGGCTCAAGGATACACTTCGCTATATATACGGCTCCGCCGAAGTCATCGGGCTTTTCATGGCGCGCATTATGGAGCTGCCCGAGGAGTCTCACCACGCAGCCAGGATGCTCGGCCGCGCGATGCAATACATCAATTTTATCCGTGATATCGATGAGGACAACGGTCTTGGAAGGACTTATCTGCCGCTCGCAGGCGCCACGCTCGAATCACTCAATAAGGACTATGTGACCGGAAGAGTGGAGGAGTTTGCCCGCTACATCCGGCGGCAGATAGAGTTGTACAGAGGCTGGCAAAACGAAGCGGAAGCCGGTTTTCACTTCATTCCAAAGAGGTATCTCATCCCGATAAAGACGGCGTCAGACATGTATAATTGGACGGCGGCGCAAATCGAAAAAGAGCCGATGGTTGTCTTCAAGAGAAAGGTCAAACCCACAAAGCCACGCATCATGCTGACTATTCTGAAAAACTCATCGAGATGCCGATGATCCCCGAACAAAACCCTGAACCCGGCGGTGTCGACTGCAACGGCACCGGTCGCCTCGAAGCCCTCTTTGCGAAGAGAAAGCTTATCCTGTTCATTTACACCTCGTTTTTTGGCATAGGTGTCCTTTGGCACGCATTGCCTCTCACCTACCCGATAATGCGCTTCATTACCCCCTGGGTGCTTCTCATCTTTGGAGTCTTTATCTTTCTCTCTGCGGTCCCCGAAGGTGGAAAACGGCTTCTTCTCTGGGGAGCCGGAACCTATCTTGTCACCTTCATAATAGAAGCGATAGGCGTGGCCACAGGCAAGGTATTCGGTGTCTACATCTACGGCGATGTGCTCGGTTTCAAACTGCTGGAGGTTCCGCTTCTTATCGGGTTCAACTGGACCGTTGTCATTCTCGGTCTCGCCTCATTTGTAACCCGATATATAAAGAATCGAATACTCGCAGCTCCGCTCATCGCGCTTGGAGCGGTTTTGTTCGACATGATCATGGAACCGATTGCGATGGCTCTTGATTACTGGCACTGGAGTAACGGCCTTATACCGATACAGAACTACGTTGCCTGGTTCGTTATCGGGCTCGCAGCGGCTGCCGGTTACATTATTGCAGGCATACGTGTCAGAACGCCCTACCCGGCGTTCTATGTCTCGCTGCAGATGGTATTCTTTGGCGCGCTCTATTTTGTGGTATTGTAAGCCCGGACAGCGGGAAAACCCAGCGGGAAAACCCAGCGGGCCGCTATTTTTCTCTGGTCGAATTAAAGAAGAGAAGTCCTGACAGCAGCTCCTTTCCTTCCGCATTACACGCGAGTGCCGCTATATCTTCTTCTGCGCCGGCGGTGATTTCTCGGGCTATTTGCTCAATTTTTTCCGTTATTCCCAGTTCCTGAATACGTTTACGGACAAATTCCACCTCTCTGATGGACATTTCCTTCTTGCCGAACAGGTTGCGGACCTTGTCGTGTATCGATTTGTCCGGATCGTTCATAAGAAAATGATGATAGAGAGTCTTTTTCCCTTCGCGAATATCCGAGCCCACCGGTTTCCCCAGCTTTTTCTGATCACCAAATATTCCCAATTCGTCATCCTTCAGCTGAAAAAGCACACCCATATGAGTACCAAGGCGCTCGAGAATGGCGACTTCCTCATCGGTCCCCCCGGCAGCAACCGCTCCCGCCATCAGCGGCAGGGCATAGGTATATCTGGCGGTTTTGTAGGTATACATATGTATGATGTCATCGACCGACACCGCATCACCATCGGCGCCCCAAACGACATCAACCATCTGAGCCACACCCACGAAACTCAATTCGCGCGCACAAATGGAGAGCAGCCGGGACTTCAGCTCTCCCTCCAGCGGAATACCGGAGAACACATCAAACGCAAAAAAGTATGCAATATCACCGGCACAGATACTCAACGCTTCTCCGGTGTGATAGGCGTCCTGAAGCCCCTTCCCCTCCGCAAGGCTCACGTAGTGCCCCAGCAGCGAAGGCACACCCCGGCGCTCCATGTCTCTGTCCATGATGTCATCATGTATGAGAAGCGCCGATTGGAAAAGCTCCTGGACAGCGCCGAGCGGTACGGTAACGCTATCATCAGGCGCCGCATACAGCTCGTATCCTACGCCCACCAGACCGCCCCGGAGCATCTTTCCCCTGGTGGAAAACTCGAGGAGGTTTTTGCACATCTGTTCTCCCATCGGGTGGATCCTGGCGAGAGTCTGAGCCCCTTCGGACAGCACGTCTGTCAGGTAACGGGTAATTGCGTCTTTTCTTTTGCCCAGATCGGCGTCCATATCCTTTATACCTGTTCCTTTTTACCATAGACTACGCGATATTTGTAGGGTGCTAACCTTCACCGGTTGATTTCGCTTGCGGCTGCGGACGCTGGTGCGGTGCCTGCGCTTTCCGATGCTGGTTATTTCTGTTACTTCTATAAGAAGCGGAGTCGATACGCCAACGGGCGCGCGGATACCGGAGCGAACCTTTCACCTTCAACCGGCGTATCGCTGCAGCCGGCGTAATAGACGAAATAGGAGGTTCATAAAATGAACAAGCAAGCGGATATCGGGCTCATCGGTCTGGCCGTCATGGGTCAAAATCTTGTTCTCAACATGAATGACAAAGGCTACGCGGTGGCTGTATACAACCGGACGGTGGCAAAAATTGATAATTTCCTCACCTCCACCGCCGCAGGACGGGAAACGATTTTTGGTGCTCACACTATTGAGGAGTTTGTCTCCCTCCTCAAGACACCCCGGAAAGTCATGCTGATGGTCAAGGCAGGAAGTGCAGTGGATGCAATGATAGAGGGAATCCTTCCGCACCTCGACCGCGGAGACATCATCATCGATGGGGGCAACTCGCGCTTTACCGATACTATCAGACGGACCAAAGAGCTTGGTGAGAAAGGCTTCCTCTATATCGGCACCGGGATTTCGGGAGGAGAAGAAGGCGCCCGAAACGGTCCATCGATCATGCCGGGGGGCAATCCGCAGGCCTGGCCGGCTGTAAAGGATCTGTTCCAGGATATTGCGGCAAAAACCGATGACGGACAGCCGTGCTGCGACTGGGTGGGTGAAAACGGTGCGGGCCACTATGTGAAGATGGTCCACAACGGAATCGAGTACGGTGACATGCAGCTAATCTGTGAATCCTACAATCTCCTCAAGGACGGCCTTGGGATGACATCCGACGAGATGCACGGCGTGTTCGAGGAGTGGAACAAAGGAGACCTCGACAGCTATCTTATCGAGATAACCGCGGATATCCTGGGGTTCAAGGATACCGACGGCTCGCCGCTCGTGGATGCAATCCTCGATACCGCGGGCCAGAAGGGAACCGGCAGGTGGACCGCCATAGATTCACTCGATCTTGGCCTACCGGTAACCCTGATCGC
>CAZHXC010000090.1:6314-9130 GCA_964536145.1 uncultured Spirochaetales bacterium
CTGATCGCCGAAGCGGTGTTTGCCCGTTCGCTTTCCGCAATGAAGGATGAAAGGATTGAAGCGGCAAAGAAACTGACAGGCCCTGATACTCTTTTCGAGGGAGACAGGGGCGGCTTCATGGAAGATATCAGACAGGCGCTTCTCGCCTCCAAAATCGTCTCCTACGCGCAAGGGTTCATGCTGTTGCGCGAAGCGGCAGAGGAGTACGATTGGAAGCTGAACTATGGCGCGATCGCACTGATGTGGCGCGAAGGCTGCATCATCAGAAGCGTCTTCCTCAAGAGAATCAAGGAGGCGTTTGACGGGGCCCCGGACCTCCATAATCTGCTCCTCGACGATTACTTCAAAGAAGTCATCGACAGCTGCCAACCCTCCTGGCGGCGGGTGGTTTCAAAAGCGTCTGAGCTTGGCATTCCCATCCCGGCGTTCAGCGCGGCGCTGAGCTTCTATGACGGCTACAGGAGCGCGCGGCTGCCGGCGAACCTGCTGCAGGCACAACGGGACTACTTTGGCGCGCACACTTACGAACGGCTCGACAGACCGCGCGGTGAGTTCTTTCACACCGAGTGGACGGATACGGACGCCAAATAGCAGCGCACTTTACACTCATGGCTCGTTGCCATATATTGTGCTCTATCGTTTCTATAGAAAGAAATGGACACAAGGAGGATCAGTATGAAAAGGCTTATTGTTATTGCACTGTTGGCGTTATCAACAACGCTTCTATTTGCGGCACCTGCGGCGGAAGAAGAGGGGATGAAAGTTGGAATCAGCAAAATTGCTTCGCATCCGGCACTCGACGCTGTAGAACAGGGAATCCAGGACGGAATCGCAGAAAAAGGATACACCGATGTCCAGTACGATTTGCAGAACGCGAACGGTGACATGACGTCGGCTATTTCGATTGCCTCCAAGTTCGAGAATGATCGGGTTTCGGCTGCCGTTGGCATAGCGACGCCGACTTCGCAAGCACTGGTGCAGGTGCTTACGGATATTCCCGTGGTTTTCACCGCGGTAACCGATCCGGTTAGTGCGGAGCTCGTCCCCTCCCTCGGAGCAAGCGGTACCAATGTTACAGGCTACTCGGACATGACCCCGGTGCGTGAGCAGATAGAAATGATGGTCAATTTGGGTGGCATCGAGAATATCGGGCATGTTTATTCGAGCGGGGAAGCAAACGCCGTGGTGCTTGCTGAAATGGCTGAAGAAATCTGCAATGAGCTCGGCGTCGAGTTTATTACTGCGACGGTCACAAACTCCGCAGAAGTAAGGACCGCGACCTTATCGATCGTCGACAAGGTTGACGCAATCTACATCAGCACGGATAACACGGTGGTATCGGCGCTTGCATCGCTCGCCGAAGTATCATCGGAACGAGGTGTTCCCGTCATTTCGGCGGACCCAAGCTCGGCGGAAGAGTACGACATCCTTGCCGCTTACGGATTTGACTACTACACCATGGGTGTTGCAACCGGCCGTCTTGTTGCGGAAATCCTTGGAGGCAAGGATCCCGGCGACATTCCTACGCAATTTCTCACTGATCCGTCTGATTTGGTTCTTCTCATCAATCTTGATGTTGCGGATAAGCTTGGCATAACTCTATCGCAGGAAGTATTGAATCAAGCTGACAAGATTTACGAAAACGGCGCGTTGCGGGACAACTGACAGCACCGTTGATTCTGCCGGCCGTTACCCGCAAGTATACAAGCTGCTTCGTGGTGACGGCCGGTAGCACATTCATCTTAGGAATACCCGTGAAATGATAGAGGGAATATTAATCGAAGGGTTGCTCTACAGCGTCATGGCGCTGGGGGTATTTATAACATTTCGAATACTCGACTTTCCCGATCTGACTGTCGACGGGTCCTTCCCTCTCGGTGCGGCGATTGCCGCGACGCTCATTACCCATGGCGTAAGTCCGTGGGTGTCACTTATCGCGGCATTCGTCGGCGGCCTGCTTGCCGGGTTTGTCACGGCTACAATCCATAACAAACTCAAAGTACCTAACCTCCTCGCGGGGATCCTCACCATGACGATGCTCTGGTCTATCAACATCAGAGTACTTGGCAACCGCGCAAATCTCCCGTTGATACGGAGAACGACGGTTCTCACTCAGATGCGGAGTCTTTTTGGCGAAACATTTGATAACGCCTGGGTATATCTTATTTTTTTCGTAGCAGTAGCTCTGGTCATAAAACTTCTTCTCGATCTGTTTTTCAGACATGGGGCTCACTCTTGGCGCCATGGGCAACAATCCGCAAATGGTAATAACCCAGGGCGTGAACATAGAGTACATGAAGCTCATCGGTGTGGGGCTTTCGAACGGCCTTGTCGGCCTCGCCGGCGCCTTTGCCGCCCAGTATCAGGGATTCGCAGATGTCAGCCTGGGTCAGGGAATTATCATCGCAGGACTAGCGTCGGTTATGATTGGAGAGTTCATTCTCAAATCGAACCGGATAAGCGTACTCACCTTCCGGGTGATCCTCGGTTCCATCTTGTTCCGTGGGTTGATGTATCTTGGCCGGTACTACGGGTACTACATCAATCTCACTCCAAATGATCTGAAGCTTATTACCGGTTTGCTGATCATTCTCTCGCTCATCGTCACGCAGGTGAAGAAGAAGAAAAAATGGACTGCGCTGGAGGGAGATACGAGCGGGGGCAAGACATGATCCGGATAGAACATCTGTCAAAGGTTTTTCAGGTTGGAACATCCAACGAAAATCCGGCGATTCGCGACATCAATCTCACCGTCAAAGATGGTGATTTCATCACGATCATTGGCAGCAACGGCTCGGGGAAGACCACTCTCTTCA
>CAZHXC010000091.1:0-1533 GCA_964536145.1 uncultured Spirochaetales bacterium
TCCATGGTGTAGCCCTGAATAATGGTGCGGAGCGCTTCCGTCTGGAACCGCACGCGTGCTCCTGAGAGTCCGTTTGCCTCGAGTTGTTTGGGGATGATGAAATCGGTGGCTATTTGTATCTTCTCGTATTCGGTATACCCCGGTACCTCGATGATCTCCATCCTGTCCCGCAAGGCGTAGGGGATGGTGTGCATCGAGTTCGCGGTTGTGATGAACATCACTCCTGAAAGATCGTAGGGAAGCTCCAGATAGTGATCCATGAATGAATAATTCTGCTCAGGATCAAGCACTTCGAGCAGCGCCGAGGCCGGGTCACCGCGAAAGTCCGAGTTGATTTTGTCGATTTCATCGAGGAGAAATACCGGGTTTACCGTGCCGACTTTGCGCATCGATTGGATGATTTTGCCCGGTAGCGCGCCGACGTATGTCTTTCTGTGGCCCCGGATCTCCGCTTCATCCCGGACGCCGCCCAAGGAGATTCGTACAAACTCCCTGTCGAGGGCTCGTGCCACCGACTTTCCAAGGGAGGTTTTGCCCGTACCGGGAGGCCCGACGAGGCAGAGAATGGGCCCCTTCAACCGCTCCTTCAGCTGATGGACGGCTATGAAGTCGAGGATCCTCTCCTTTGGTTTTTTCATGTCAAAATGGTCTTCATCCAGAATGGCTGCTGCCCGGTCTATGTCCTTGTTGTCCGGCCTGCGTTCAGACCACGGAAGATCTGCAATCCACTCGAGATAGGTTCGCAAAACCCCTGACTCGGGTGACATCGGCTGGAGCTTCGACAGACGGCCGAGCTCGCGCAGCGCCTTTTCCATCACTTCCTGTGGAGGTCTTCTCTCTTCTATTTTTTGCCTCAATCCTTTGAGCTCATCAGCCTCTTCACCTTCGCGTCCGAGCTCCTTGTGGATCTCTTTCAGCTGTTCGTTGAGAAAGTATTCCTTCTGGTTCTTTTCGATACGCTTACGGACCTTGCTCTGGATTCTGTGCTGCAGCGTCTGTACCTCCAGCTCCTGCTCCATGAGCATGGCGAGTGACTCGAGACGTTGCACCGTGTCTCCGATGCTTAATATCTCAACCTTTTTTTCAGGTTTGATCTGCAGATTGGCACAGACGAGGTCCGCGAGTTTATCCGGGAACTCGGCACGTTCAATGGAAGTGACTACCTCCGGGGTAAGCTTCTTGTAGTGTTTCTTGAGCTTTTCAAAGGCGGAAAGCACCGTATCCATCAGCGCGGATGTCTTACTGTCGAGTTCCCTTGTCTCGGGAATTATGAGGACGTTTACCGAGAAGCTCTCCTTCTTCCTGTTGAACTTCTTTACGTACCCCCGCTTTTGGCCCTCTACGAGCACCCGGATCGTTCCGTCGGGAAGCTTCAGGATCTGTAGTATCTTGCTTACGGTCCCCGCGATGTGGATATCGTCCTCTGCAGGATCATCCGCATCGGTCTTCTGGCAGGCCAAAAACAGCTGTCTGTCTCCGGCCATCGCGGTTTCCACCGCCGTGGCGCTCTACCGGGACCACGGGCGGGACCTG
>CAZHXC010000091.1:1543-9072 GCA_964536145.1 uncultured Spirochaetales bacterium
TTTCCACCGCCGCTACGGAGCTCTTCCTGCCGACGAAAAAGGGGACAACCATGTGTGGAAAAATAACGAGCTCCCGCAGCGGTACGAGCGGGAGTTCGAGACGTTCGGCCTTCGGCGCCGTTGGCTTAAGTTTCATGCACTCTTTTTGAGGACTACTATCTCAGGTTTGACCGATTCGTCGATCACTTTCCTGGTGACAGTAACTTTCTTCTGTCCTTTGAGGGAAGGGATTTCAAACATGATTTCTATCATCATGTTTTCGACAATAGAACGAAGGCCCCGGGCGCCGGTTTTCATTGCCGTTGCCTTCTGTGCAATGGCGGTAATTGCATCGTCATCAAATACAAGCTCGACCCCGTCGAGCTTGAGAGAGCTCTGATACTGGCGAATGATGGAGTTCTTCGGCTCGAGCACGATTCTGCGGAGATCATCCGTGCTAAGCTCGGAGAGAGGTACCTGTATCGGCAACCTGCCGACAAACTCAGGGATAAGCCCGAACTTGATCAGGTCATCGGGATGAATTTTTGAGTAGAGCTCAACGAGGTCCTTTTCAGCGGTCGCCTTTACATCGGCACCAAAACCCATGGGATGATTGAGTATGCGCGATTCAATGATTTTGTCGAGCCCGACAAAGGCGCCGCCGCAGATGAAGAGAATGTTTGTGGTGTCTATCTTGAGCATCTCCTGGTTTGGATGCTTTCTCCCGCCCTGGGGCGGTACGGAGGCTACGGTACCTTCGATGATCTTCAGAAGAGCCTGCTGCACGCCTTCTCCGGAGACATCACGGGTAATTGAAACGTTTTCACCCTTTTTTGAAATCTTGTCGATTTCATCGATATAGACGATTCCCCGCTCCGCCGAAGCGATATTGTTGCCTGCGTTCTGTATGAGCTTGAGGAGGATATTTTCTACGTCCTCCCCGACATAACCCGCTTCAGTGAGGGTTGTAGCATCCGCGATGGCGAAGGGCACTTTGAGCTTCTGCGCCAATGTTCTTGCAAGGAGCGTCTTACCGGTGCCCGTAGGACCGAGGAGCATCACGTTGGATTTTTCGATCTCGACGTCATCGTCTATCCGCCCCCGTTGGGAGATCCGCTTGTAGTGATTGTAGACAGCCACCGAGAGGACCTTTTTGGCGGCTTCCTGACCAATTACGTACTGGTCAAGGTAGGTTTTTATTTCCTTTGGAGTAGGGACTTCATCAATAAACTCTGAGGTGAGGACCTCATCCTCTTCATCGAGTATTTTCTTGCAAACGTGAACGCATTCATCGCAGATATAGACACCGGGTCCGGCGATAAGTCTTCTCGCGATGTCACCGCTTTTGCCGCAAAAAGAACACGCTTTAGGGCCTTCACCCTTCACCTTGCTCATTATTCCCCCTCGTAAGCACCTGGTCCACTAATCCGTATTCTACACCTTCCCGGGCGGACATAAAGTAGTCTCTCTCAAGATCCGTGGCGATGGTATCCTCGCTCTTTCCCGTATGATTTGCGAAATACTCAATGATGAGCTTTTTCAATCGTACAATCTCACGTGCCTGTATATCAATATCCCTTGCCTGGCCCTGAACACCACCCCAGGGCTGATGGATGAGAATGCGTGACGAGGGCAGGGCATAGCGCTTCCCCGGCGAGCCGCAGGTCAACAGGAGCGCCGCCATGGATGAAGCCTGTCCCATACAGATGGTCTGCACATCAGGTTTTATGTACTGAATTGTGTCGTAAATCGCGAGCCCCGCGGTAACCGTCCCGCCGGGTGAGTTGACATAGATACTGATATCCCGCTCAGGGTCCTGGGATTCGAGAAAAAGCAGCTGAGCGACAACCAAATCCGCGGTAACATCAAAAATTTCACCATCTATAAAGACTATCCTGTCTTTGAGAAGACGGGAGTAGATGTCGTAAGAACGCTCGCCGATGCCGGTTTGCTCTATAACTATTGGAACTAGGGTGTTGTTCTGTTCTTCCATGCTATAACTCCTGAGAGGCCGAACCTACCCCGGATACGCACGGCCACGTAGATATGCTGTTTTTATTATCGCTAAATTACTGATTATTCTGAACCAAGTCCAGGAACTTTATTTTCTTACCCTTCTTCTTTTGCGCGTTTTCAAGCAGGAAATCGTACAATTTCTGATCGACAAGCTGCCTGCGGAAGTATTCGATCATATTGTTCTTCTCAAAGTTCTCTCTTGCCTGCTCCGGAGTCATATTGCTCCGTTCGGCACTTTTGGCAATCTCCGCGTCCAGTTCCTCATCTGAAACTTCTATCTTCTCTTCTTCCAGTATCTTGTTCATCACGAGCCGGGAGGCAAGTGAGTTCTCCACCGAAGGGCGCCACTCATTCAGGAGGTCCTCCGGTGACCGGCCCTGTTCCTCCAGTATTTGTAAAAGCTGTTCCTCGGTGGCCCCGGACCGGTTGACGAAATTCGACCACGACGATGCGAGCTCCGCGCGGATCATCGATTCAGGCATCTCGAAAGTGGCGTTTTCCCGTATCTTCTCGAGCAATGTATCGATATTCTGCTGCCGGATATGTTGTTTTGCCGATTCATTCAGCCGCTTTTTTATGTCTTTTTTCAGATCATCGAGCGTTTCGTACTCCTCGCTGACGTCCTTGGCAAGCTCGTCATCAAGATCGGGCAGCTGCTTTTCCCTGACCTGGGTGACCTTGACTTTGAGGCGGACCTTTTTTCCGGCAAGATCCTTCTCTTCGAAATCATCAGGATATTCCTTCTCAATTACCTTTTCTCCGTCGAGATCCATCCCGGTGAGGTCTTCGTCAAGCTTGTACAGGTTGTAGCCGCTGCCGACGGTGAATACAAAATCCTGCCGTGAGGTTCCTTCTATCTCTTCTGAGTTTTCATCGAGCTCGACGTAATCGATGGTGACGATATCGCCCTCTTCGATGGTGCCGGAAGTCTTTTCAGTAACTACCGAGTTCTGATCCCGGATCGTCTCCAGCTCCCGGTTTACATCTTCAGCCGTGATCGAAACGGCGGGTTCTTCTATTTCGATACCCTTGTATTCGCCAAGCTCGATCTCAGGGAAGTAATCGTATGTAACGGTAAAGGTGAAGTCCTTCCCGAGCTCGAGATTCACCTCACCTTCGAGCGAAGGAGGGTCGATCTGGAGCGGCTTTTTGTCGACGCTCTGAAAGGCTTCCTGCAGGCTGTTTTCAATAATATTCATGCTCGCTTCACTGCGTATGCTGTCGCCGAACTTCTGTTCGAGGATTGATACCGGCGCCTTGCCTTTTCGAAAGCCTTTTATCTGTGCCGATTTGGCATATTTCTGAAGCAACGAGTCGTATTCTTTTTTTGCTTCATCTTTTCCGACGGTAATTGTCAGTTTTGCCGAGGATTTCTCGAGCGTTTCAAGTTTTTGATCTGTAATCATCAGGGTTCTCTCCAAAAAAAAAAGCGATCCAAGCTGGTTTCTTGAGATCGCTCGAAAAGATACTTAGCGGGAAACGGGATTTGAACCCGCGACATCCACCTTGGCAAGGTGGAGCTCTACCACTGAGCTATTCCCGCAATCAATCACGGCCGCCTTACGGCGCCCGATTTGAGCAGATCCTTTTTGCGAGAGAAGGGACTTGAACCCTTACGCCGCTAGGCACCAGATCCTAAGTCTGGCGTGTCTGCCAATTTCACCACTCTCGCAGAAGTATATACATACGCCCGCCCATCGTCAAGCAAGCGATAATCAATATGCCAATGCATTGTATCAAAAAGCAAGGCCAGTGAGAAGGATGGCTGGGGCGCAGATCGGCGTTGAGGCGCTGAGGCGCTGTTTGACAAAGGCCGGAAAAAGCTATTCACTTGGGCGATGGATTCCAACGAACGAAGGATACTCGCATTTACCAGCTCCGGCCACTTTTTCACACACTTTTACATGCTCGTTTTTCCGGTGTTGTTGCTCCCTATAACCAGGTCGCTGAACATGCCTCTCGAGGAGATTTTGCCGAAGAGTTTTCTCATGTATCTCCTCTACGGCCTCCTGGCCATCCCATGGGGATTCTTAAGCGATCATGTCAGCCCCCGCCTGATGATGGGTTCCGGCATGATTCTCGCCGGTGGCGGCTTTTTGCTCTCAGGATTGATCAATGACCCGGCGTTTTTGTCGTTCTCACTGGCGCTCGTCGGGATCGGTTGTGCCGCCTATCACCCGTCGGGCCTCTCGATGATATCGAAGGGACTCAAATCGAGGGGCAAGGCCATGGGGTTGAACGGGATATTTGGAAACCTCGGCATTGCCTTGGCGCCTTTTGCCGCGGGATTGCTCAACTATGCCCTCGGATGGCAGGCGACACTGCTGGTTCTTGGAGCAACCGGTGTGGGTGTCGGTGTGGTGAGCCTGATTGTGCCGTTTTCCGTCGATCGCGATTTGGACATGCAGCGTGGAAGCGAGATGAAAAAGGGCAGCGTCCTCAAGCTCTTCCTGGCACTCTGTGCGGTGGTTACCTTTTCAGGGCTGCTCTACCGAGGATTCACTCTCATTCTTCCGAGCTATCTGGAGATCCGGTTGAGCTCGACCTTTGGCGGCATTTACTCGGCTTTGCGGCAGGCCGGCGAGACCGGTGTGCTTACGAGCGAGCAAGGGACGCTGTTTGCGGCGGTGATTGCAGGATGCGCATACCTCATCGGTATGGCGGGGCAAATGGTAGGCGGCAAGTTGGCCGACAGGTTTGACCTGAAAAAGACCTATCTGGCCTTTGGAATTCTGGCGATGCCGTTTCTGCTGCTGTTCCGTTTCGGTTCCGGATACGGGCTCATCGTCTATGCCGGTATGTTTGCCTTTTTTACCCTCGGTCTGCAGCCGGTGGAAAACTCTATGTTTGCCATGCTCACGCCACCCCGGTGGCGCTCTCTTGCGTACGGAATCAAGTTCACCCTATCCTTCGGTGTCGGTTCGCTCTCTGTGTTTCTGGTAAGCCAGGTGCAGGACGCGTGGAACATAGAAGCTGTAATACTGTTGCTTGTCGGTTATCTGGCCGCGATTATTCTCTTTATCACACTGCTCAATGTTCTGGGGAGAAATCAAGAGCTCCGGCATGTGAATACCGCTGAGAAAAGAGAGGAGCCGGCACTGGAGAGTACGGCGGAGGTTTGAAAGGGGGAGATATGAGTAACGGAAAGAGCATTATCGGTATAGTCGGCAGTCCCAACAAGGACGGTCGCACCAACGAGCACGTTGTAGCCGCTTTGGAAGGGTGCAAACGGAAGGGTGCGCAAACTGAGCTCATACAGCTTTCAGACCATGTGGTAGAGCCGTGTCACGACTGTCTTCCCTGGGTGTGCAAGGATGAGTTGCATTGCACCTATGAAGACCCGGCGTTCGAGTTTCTCACCGAGAAGCTGTTGAGCTGCTCAGGGCTCGTTTTTGGTACACCGATATACTGGTGGGACCTGAGCGCCATGGTCAAATACCTGATCTTGAAGATGTTCAGGGTTTTCGCCATGACATCTCCGGCAAACGGGATACCGGCGCTTGGTATCGGCATAGCCGGCGGGACGGGAAACGGCCTCGCCACCGGTCTGAAACCGCTCTATCACTTCTTCCAGATGATGCAGATGCGGCCCCTCGAGCCGGTGCCGGTAACACGCTTCAACTACGATGCATGTCTCGAGCGCAGTGGCAAGCTCGGTGAAGAGTTAGTGGTGGCGAGCGAAAACCGGGTCCGCTTCAAGGGGAGAGAAGAGAGCCTCGATCTGTACGACAGGCTCCCCTACATAAATATGAGCCGCGCTGAGGAGCGCCGGTTACTTGCCAATCTGATCACTCTCGCGCTGCCTGAAGAGGAGCGGAAGCCGGCGGCAACCGGCCTCGCTGAAGCCGATGTCCTCGCCGCGGAGGGGCAGAGCCTGCGATCGGCCAAGAAGATATCTGAAGTGTACAACCACGGGCTGAAGAGACACTCCGAGCTCAATTCCTGATTGTCGCTCTCGCATCAGCCCCGGCCCGGCAAGAAACCCGGGCTACAGCTCCTTTCCCATCTCGAAAGCCGGCCCGATATCGGCTGTGACCTTATAGTAGTGTCTCGACCCGGGGCCAAAGACAACCGGGTTCAGTTTCATGCTGTCGATTTTGCCTCCGGTGAGTATCTCCTCATCGGCCTTGACGTCCATGATTTCACCGATAAACAGAGTGTGCGACCCGATATCATAATCGTGTATGAGCTTGCACTCGACAACGAGCGGAAACTCCTTCACATAGGGGGCATCAACAAGCTCCGACTTTTCCGGCGTAAGGCCTGTTTTCTCAAACTTGTTCACCTCTTTCCCTGATGCGATGCCAAAATAATCTGCTTCCTTTGCGTATTGTGCCGAGGGCACGCTCACGGTGTAGGCCTTGCGTTTCATGATTGCAGCGTAGGAATGTCTGATCTTCTGTATCGAGACATAGACGCAGGGAGGCTTTGAACAGCAGATGCCTCCCCAGGCGGCAGCCATGACGTTTGGTTTGCCATCCTCATCGTAACTTCCCACACACCACAACGGTGTCGGTTCGGCAAGCGTTGAAGCTCCAAGTGATTGTTTCATACATCCTCCTTAGAAATTGCCCGGCTTTGCAGAGCGCGGCGCCCGCATCTAGGATAACACGGATAGCTTCAGGTTGACGATAGCGGAATGCGGTGCTAGGCTTTGCAAAAAGTCTACAGGAGGGCGTGATGGAGCTCAATCTCGAGGGGAAAAGAGTCCTTGTTACCGGGGGTTCTGAAGGAATCGGATTTGCAATTGCCAAATCGTTCGCGCTTGAAGGTGCGCATCTGCATCTTGTGTCACGGTCAAAGGAGAAGCTTGAGAAAGCCAAGGCTGAGATTTTGAAGATCGCCGATGCGGAAGTATCGGTGCATCCATATGACTTGAGCGTATCTGAGAACGTACAGAAGCTTTCTAGAGAGTGTTCCGACATTGATATTCTCATCAACAACGCCGGCGCCGTTCCTCCCGGTGACATCAGCATGAGTGAGGATACATGGCGTGAAGCGTGGGACCTGAAAATATACGGCTATATAAATATGATGAGGGCCTACTACTCACGAATGGCGGAGAAAAAGTCAGGGGTAATTATCAATATAGCCGGCGGTGCGGGTGAGCGGCCGCGATTCGGGTTTCTAGCGGGAGCCGCCGGAAACGCGGCGATCATGGCGCTTGCACGCGGCTTAGGCAGCCAAAGCATTGACAGCGGCGTGCGTGTGCTGACGGTGAACCCTGGCCGGACTGAGACGCAGAGGATGGTGCAGCTTTTGAAAGCCGAGGCCAACAGATCATACGGTGACAGCGAGAGGTGGCGTGAGCTCCTTGCCGACAGCCCGGCGGGGCGCGCGGCCACCCCTGAAGAGGTGGCAGATCTGGTAGTATTTCTGGCCTCAGACAGGGCGTCGTATGTCAACGCCACGGTGATTACCGTCGACGGGGGCGCGGCCGCGCGTTCTTAGTACAGCCCCCGGGCTAACGGAGCAGCTTGGCCATCCCTTCCGCCTGGTTTTTACACCACTCGGCGATGGTGACAATGTCCCAG
>CAZHXC010000092.1:0-9046 GCA_964536145.1 uncultured Spirochaetales bacterium
CCGGACCACTGCTTTTTTCAGACGGGTTTTCGCGAGGAGCCTGACCAATTGATTTCTCAGGTATGACGGAATACAACCTTTGGTTGTGCCGATTTTCATTGATATCCAGGCGCGTCGTGCGGCTACCCGTGCAGCCCGGCGCCTTACCCGTTGGTAGCCTTTGAGCAGTGCCCGGCTGTCGGTATGCCCTTTTTGGATTTCACCTATCACACGGGCCAACAATGCGGCATCTGCAAAACCTGTATTCATGCCCTGCCCGCCAATCGGAGACATGGTATGAGCGGCGTCGCCGCACAGCGCCGCAAACCCTCCGGCAAAGGCGGATGCCACGGTTCGCTCCGGTCTGAAGGGGCTTTCCCAGGTTTTACGTGACGGATCAAGTTCTATCCCTGTTCTTTGGCGGACGGTTAACGCGTGGTAGGCGGGTTCAGGATGCTCGCGCAGCCCGGCGGTCTGAATTATCCAGCGTCTCTTGCCTTCAGGAAGCGGGAAAGACTCGACGGAGCCGGAAGGAGTGAAAAACAGATAAGCGGTATCTGCGAGTCCGCTACTTCCCGCATAATCGGCCATAAGGAAGGTTTCCCGGTATCTGCGGGTCTTGTTGCCGTATCCGAGAGACCTGCGAACCACGCTGTATTTCCCGTCACAGCCGCAGAGAAATCGACATGGAAATTGTAGAGCAGTTTGAGGCTCCACCCGACACACCCTCCGTGCGGAGACTTCCATACCCCCGGTAAGCGCCCGTACATTGAAAACCTCGCAGCCGCGAAGAAGCTCAACGTGTGGATATCGCGTGAGCCCGGCTTCGAGTATTTCCTCGGTTTTGCTTTGCGGGAGCGAGAGGATGTGGGGAAACCGTGACGGCGTTTCCCGGAAGCTGACAGCTCCGATACATCGGGTCTCATCGTGCACCTTGCCGCCTTCAATTCTAAGACCGTTTTCCAAAAAACGATCAATCAGGCCAATGCTCTCTGCGATGACGAGCGAAGGAGGTACGATACCTATAGCCCGCGAGTGTTTTGGGATTTCGAGCCTGCGTTCGAGTATGAGAACGCTCTTGCCAAGCTCCCCGAGCAGATTACCAAGCAGCAATCCCACAGGACCGGCGCCAACAATGAGAACGTCGTACATGGAGAGAAGCTAACCCGTTCGAAGCCCGAAATGTATATACCATTCAGACTATTATTCCCGGATTTTCGGATTAGTAACCCTCGAAATACCTTGCTTTACGGGAGTCAGCATGAAGTACCGTATTCTTCTTATCACACTGCCGGCATGTTTCTGCTTCCCGCTCGGCGCACAGGAAATGCCGGTCCTCGAAGAAGTTGACCGGCTTCACCAACTCGAGGAGTCATTCTACTACGAAGCTAACGCGAATCTCGAGCAGAAAGAAGATCGCCGGGAAGGCCGGGTGGAGCGAATAGAGCAACTAGACCGCATCACAACCCAATTCCTTCCCGCAAGAGATCCCTGATGATCGAACGTCGTACCTTCCGGTCAGAGCTTCTATAGTAGGAGCTGAGATGATGGATAAGCGAAGCTATAACGCCTTTTACCTTGACACCTAACAGCATTCCGCATCCCCGGCCGTTTGCAAGCGGGATAACCAGACCGTAGGTTCTGGGTTTGTATCGTTTCAAGGGTCGGGTTCCTATCTCTCTGAGGACGTTTCGTGCTGCCGCCTTCCCCTCCTGGATAGCCAGGTAGCTCGCCATCGGGAGTGGTGATACCTCCTTTTCAACATGAGCTCCGTCCCCTGCGACATAGCAGCGCTCCGCGGCTCTCAGATACTCGTCTACCACCACGCGGCCGGTATTATCTGTTTGAACGGATCCTTCGGAGAAAAGCCGCGGCACCGTCACCCCGGCATTCCAGAGAACCAGTGCATTCGGAATCATATCACCGGTGGTAAGCCGTACTCCGTCATCTTCAAAACTCTCCACGGTGCACTGCGTCTTTACCGTGATGCCCAGCTCCTGCATCTGTGTTTCCATATATCGCCTCATCCACTGTGCCCTCATAGGAACCAGGGTCTCCTTCAATTCGACGATTATTATTTTCATCGCTGCTCCGGTCTTGCGGGCATACCGGCGGAGCTGAGAGGCGCTTTTCAGGCCGGTGTACCCACCGCCGACGACTATGAAGTGTTCAGGCGCGTCTTCTTCGAGACGCGCGATTATTTCCAGCACATCACTCAACGATCGGATACGGAAAGCATGTCGCATGGCCTCCTGATTTCCGTAAAAGTTCGTTTTTGCCCCACCGGCGGCGATGAGATAGTCATAGGTGAAGGGCGAGTTGTTTTCCGTTACGATCCGGCGCCGCTCCGTTTCTATGCGTGCGATTTCCTTCGAGTGATAGGTGAAGCCGTATCGTTTTGCCAGGTCCGCGTGTCTATTGCTTACCGATTGAGGGCTGAGACGTCGGCCCAAAACCTCAGGGAGATAGGGGAGGAAATCAAAAGTGGAGCTCGAATCGAACAGGTGAACATCGACGCCGGCCCCGGAATGGCTCGCCGAAGGGCGCTCGCAACGGTTCTTTGCGAGAACGCGGGCCGCCGCGATACCTGCAAAGCCGCCGCCGATAATGGCAACCTTGTTCATGCTCTCATGTTCCTCTCTGAGGTTGTATCTTCCCGCCGGCAAAAAAGCGATCTCACCGACGAGTTATTCTGAGTATCCTATCGTCGCCTTCCCGGGAGTGGCCGCGTCCGTCTCTGTTGCTCGTGCTTAGGTACAACGCGCCGTCCGGGCCTGCTTTCACTGCGCGCAGCCTTCCGTATGTGCTCGTCGAGCCGTCGGCAAAAAGCCTTTCTATGACGTTTACCCGGTAACCGTCTGCCCGCTCAGAAAGGTCGATGCGGATAAGCGTTTCCGCTCCCAGCGAGGCGAGATAGAGCCGGTCGTCCCAGAAAGCCATCCCCGCAGGCGGAGTTGTCTCCACCCAGAGAATCAACGGGTCTTCATACTCTCTCCTGCCGGTCTCACCCAACACCCGCGGCCATCCGTAGTTCTCTCCGCTCTTGATCACATTGACCATATCGTGACCTCTTAGGCCAAACTCTCCCGACGGGCCGTGTTCCGATGAGAAGAGGTCGCCGGTTTCCGGATGCCACGCAAGCCCCTGCGGATTACGGTGACCGTATGAGTATACAGGCGATCCATCAAACGGGTTGCTCTCGGGCACCTCACCGGTCGCGGTTACCCGTAGTATTTTTCCGGCCAGAGTTTCGAGGTCCTGTGCGAGTTCCGCGCGGAAATTCTCTCCTGCGGTGATGTAGAGATAACCGTCAGGGCCAAAGGCAATACGACCGCCGTTGTGGAAACGTGCTCCCGGGATTCTGTCGATAATGACCGTGTCAAACTCAGCGCTCGTCCCAAGGTCCCGGTAACGCTCCACTTTGTTGTACAGGCCTACGCCGTCTCTGTGGGTGTACATGAGGTAGACAAAAGGGCTCACCGGATATTCCGGATGAACGGCGATTCCCATGAGACCGCCTTCTCCAACGTTGGCTACGTCAACGGTCAAATACGGCGTCTCTTGGAGTATTCCGTCTTCTATGAGCCGTACGCGGCCGGCGCGCTCGGTCACCAGGGCTCTGTCACTCGAGAAAAAAGCGATTCCCCAGGGCGTCTCCAGGCCTCCCACCCACGTTTCAACCGTGATATCGGCCGGATCAAGCACGTGCCGGTCTTCCACGTCCTGCGGTTCATCCCCGACAATCGGGCGACTCTGGGCGCAGGCGGTAATTGTGCACAGTGCGCATACAATAAACAACAATTGGTTTTTCATTTCCAGAACATATTACTTCCATATTTGATGGAGCACCATAATCTATTAGGGTTAAATGGACGGGAAGAACCCACCCTGCTGCCGCTACCCCCGGCACCCTCAGACCCAGACGGGGCTGCCTGTGAAGGTTGCCTAAGATGTGCTATCCTTTTCTCAAGAAGGAGAACCCAGATGAGCGGAAAAATCGGATGTTTAGCCGCAGTGGTAATGTTGACGACGGCTTTCGGCCTGCATGCTGGTGACGGTGAGCTTGTCTTTCCTGAAGACGTGAATCTCGCGGTGGACGGGGTCGTCGAACTGGTGATGGATACCGTCCCTCACGGCGAGGAGCAGCACGCGGTCATTGCCGTGCGAAGTATCGAAATGGAAAACCGCATTCCGGCCTTTGGAGAGCTCTTCTCTTTGGCAGTTTCGACCAGAATAGCCCTCGCGGAGGAGCCCGGGCTATTCGTACGGTCGCTCCTTCCGGTGGATTCGTATCTCAACGAGTTTTCGAGCCTTGATGCCGGTAACGTCAGGGAAGAAGATTTCAAGGCAAAGGCTGACTTCATACTTATTGGCGAATCCTTTCAAACGTCGGGTACGTTGCACCTGCTCTTTCAAATTATAGATGTCAAGAGTGAGACGATCATCGGCGGGCTCGAGGATGCGCTCATCCTTGACCAGTGGCTCTTCGATCTTCTCGAAATCGGCGCGCCGGATGTTGTGCGTGGCGACGTTGGCCCTGACAGTTTTGAGCCGGATTCTGTTGATGCGCCGCTTGCCATTAGTCCGGATGATATTGTTACCGATAGGACGATCGGTCCTCCGGGTGACAGGGATTGGTATGTGCTCGAACCTGTCGGATTCGAGGGCAAGATGATTATTGAGATCTACACTACCGGGGAGACGGATACCTATATCGAGGCCTACGGGCCTGAAGATCCAACCGTACTGCTCGAGGAGAATGACGACAACGTAGACTCCAACGCAATGGTTCGCATACTCGCGGAGAGCGGACAGACTGTCTGGATATCCGTGCGCGGGTATGATGAAACTGTAAGCGGTTATTATGATCTCCATATCGAAAGCGCAATGTTTGATGGCGATCCATACGAACCGGATGATGCGATTGAACAGGCGAACCGGCTCAACCTCGGTGGTGACCCTGTCAGCAGTTATATCCTGCCGGCGACCGATGAAGATTGGTATTTTATCGATATCACGCAAGTTCCCGGTGACAACACAATATTGAGCATTGAAACTTTTGGTGCGCTCGATACGTTTCTCGACCTTTACGATGAGGACGGCATCCAAATCCTGAGCAACGACGACAGCGGCGAGGACGATAACGCGCGTGTCGACATGTTTCTAGAAACCCCGGGTCGCTTCTATGTGAAAGTTACTCATTACGACGGTACCGACCAGGGCGAGTACGCAATTGCAGCTGATTTTGCCAGTGCCGCACCGGATCAATACGAGTCTGACGACAGCAGGAATGAAGCGAAGCCGATCACCTTCGGCGAATCGCAACAGAAAAACTTCACGCCATCGGATGACCAGGATTGGGTTACCTTTGAGCTCGATGAGACGAGCACCGTGATGATAGGCACGACCGGTGACGCGGACACATACC
This sequence comes from uncultured Spirochaetales bacterium, assembly GCA_964536145.1. Classification (GTDB taxonomy): domain Bacteria; phylum Spirochaetota; class Spirochaetia; order ARS1246; family ARS1246; genus JAFGHN01. The sequence goes on from CAZHXC010000092.1 coordinate 5,408, forward strand.
TCAAATTGTTCGACAGAATCGGCAACATGGTTGCGGAGGATGATGACTCAGGTAACGACTATAATGCTTTCATAGAGCGGCTGCTGCAGCGCGGCCAGTACTTTGTACGGGTCCATCAGGTGGAAATCGACTCGTCTTTTGGGGCGGAATACCGGATACAGATAGAGAAGAGATAAAAGGACCTGCCCGCCGTTGACGGGCAGGTATCATATTGTCGACTCTATTTAGAAAAATCCGGTTCTTCTTTGGTGACGAAGTTGAGAAGTGCGGCCTGTCCGGATTCGACCGCCTTTTTGGCACGCTCCAACGCGGGAATGATCTCGTCAGGCTCGGTGACGTTTTCCGCGTATCCTCCAAGACTCTCCGCTACCTTTGCGTAGTCACCGGACATCTTGTTGAGATTGTACTTTTCGGTGGCAATCGGGTGGTGCTTGCTGTAGGTTCCCATGACCGAGTTGTTGGCGACGATCATGAGTATTGGAATATTCTCTCTGACAGCCGTCTCAAAATCCATTCCGACCATTCCAAAACCGGCATCGCCACACAGTCCAACAGAGAGCTTTTCCGGATAGGCTACCTTTGCTCCCATGGCAAACCCGAGGGATGAGCCGAGAGTTGTGGATTTGCCCCAGCCGATATAGCTGTAGGGCTCAGTCGTTTCATAAAACGGCGTTATCTGATCCCGTGTATTCCCCGCGTCATGAGTGACAATCGTCTTTGATTTGTCAAATGTGTTGTTCATGTCCCAGATCAGCCGATACGGGTTGATGGGTACTTCATCCGAGGTGAGCTTCGGCATCCATTTTTTCAGCCACGCGTCCTTGGCCGCTTTTATCTCATCTTTAATGGCGCTCGAGTCTTTCCCGCCGGCTGACCCGAGCTGCGATTTGGCCTCCTCGATCATCTGCTGAAGCACCAGCTTGGCGTCACCGATAATGGCCTGCTCAACCTGGTAGTCTTTGTTTATGTCGCGTTCGTCTATAGTAGACTGAATCACGCGCTTGTCTTCAGGAATTGGGGTGGTAAATGTCTCTATCGTACAGCTCGACCCGATAGCAAAAACGAGATCCGCCTTCTCGAGATAGGGCATCAACATTTCGGGACGGGTCCGGTTTCCGTTGCCGACGAACAGCGGGTGGTTTTCAGGAAAACCGCTCTTACCGTTCAGCGTCGTGAATACCGGTATGGCCAGGAGTTCCGCCAGCTCTACAAGCTCGTCTGTGGCATCGGCAAAGAGGATGCCCTGTCCCGCACGGATGATCGGGTTCTTGGCGGCTATCAATGCTTTGACGGTTTCCCGGATATCTGCAGGATCTCCGGCTGACCGGAGCCGCTTGACAGGCTTATAGTTGAACGACGCGTCGTCGATTTCATCGTTGTACAGATCGACAGGTATTTCTACAACCACCGGACCCGGTCGTCCGGACCTGAGATAGGTAAACGCACGCCGCATCTGTACAACCGCCTGTTCGGGGAAATACATCGTGTCTACCCATTTTGTGATTTCTCTTAAGTTTTTTACCGCGCTAAAGCTTGGCTGCATATTGACACGGCGTCTGGGAGGCGCCATCGGCAACATGAGAAGCGGAGTCGAATCATCCCAGGCCTGGGCGATACCGGCGTAGGCGTTTTCTACACCCTGATTGTGCTGCGATACGCTGATACCGAGTTTGTTCCCACCGGTAACACGAGCGATGGCATCTATCATGTTTATGGCGACGCGTTCAGTTCGTGTTTTGATAAATCGAATTCCTTCTTCCGCCGCCGGATCAACGAGGTGATTCAACGGAAATCCGATGATGTGCTCAAAGCCCTCCGTTTTGAGGATTTTTGCTATTGCTTGACCAACTTTCATCTCACTATTCCTCCTATTGAGATGGTTACAACAAGGGGTATCCCCTCTCAGAGCGGCTGTCTCTGAGCCTCCTGCGTTACAGGTGGTTGTTTCCTGATATAGAGATAAATGTGGCCCGATTTAGATTTCTTGTAAACCCCACCTTGTGAGCGTACGTCTATTTTTGTATAAATGCATGACCATGTAATGTGCGTTGTGTGGTCGTAAACCGACAGGAGGTGGGGCATGAAGCTCGAGGATATTCGAACCGTGGGTGTCGTAGGCGGGGGTGTCATGGGCTACGGGATAGCCTTGAACTTTGCGCTGTGGGATTACCGGGTGATTGTGCAGGACCTCACAGACGAAATCCTGCAGCAATCCCGGGAAAACGCAGAATCCGCCCTCACGCTCTTTGTTGAGGAAGGGCTTATCACAGAGAAATGGGCGGCGGATACACTCGCTCGAATTACTTTTACCACAGACCTCGAGTCGGTTGCCGGGAACAGCGACTTTGTAACCGAATGTATTGTAGAGGTATCAGGCGTCAAGAAGCAGTTGTTCAACACACTCGACGCGCTCTGCCCGCCGCACACAATACTTGCGAGCAATACCTCGAGCCTGGTGTTGAGTGATTTTGGTTCAGAGGTCGAACGACAGGACAAGCTTGTAATAACACATTATTTTGCGCCGCCGCACATCGTGCCCGGTATGGAAGTTGCGAAGGGCCCGCAGACTTCCGGAGAAACATTCGATCTGGCATATGAGCTCATGAAAAAAATTCACAAAGTACCCGCGAGAGTACTGCAGGAGCGGCCGGGCTATCTCCTCAACAGCATACAACATGCTATGTCCCGTGAAGTGATGCGGCTCTGGGCGGAAGGCGCAGCTTCTGCTGAAGACATCGAGAAGGGAATCACAGCTTCTTTCGGTTTCAGGATGTTTTACGAGGGACCGATGCGCCACTACGACCTGGCGGGGATCTGGAAATGGCCTGCCGAGGCACGCGGGACGATCAGCAGAAGCAACGCAAGCGGATCATCGGAGCTGAGTGAACAGGCTCTCGAGAAGCTAAAAGGCCATAGAGAAGCGGGGAAGCCCTGGTTTGTAGATCCTGAGGAGTACGAAGCGGAGGTTGAGAAACGGGACAGGATCTATGTCCGTCGATTGAAGGAGCAGTACTGGCCAACAGAAGGATAATTCGGCGACATTGAGGAGCGAATCGTGAAAGCTGCCGTTTACACCGAGAGAGGAGTTTTAGCCGTGAAGGAGGTGCCCACGCCTTCACCTCAGCCGGGTGAGCTCCTGGTACGCGTCACCTACTGCGGCATCTGCGGCACGGACCTGCACAACTACTCATTCGGGATTCCGGCGCCCGGCGCGATACTCGGGCACGAATGGTGCGGGGTAGTGGAGGAAATTGGTGCGGAGGTGGAAGGTTTCGCAACCGGTGACCGGGTCATGTACTACCCTTCCGGTGGATTCGGCTTTGTGGGAACCGGAGACCGTTCGCGGAATCTACGCCCCAATCCCCGCGCATTGTACTCATCTCCCGGACGGATGGGCGCCTACGCCGAATACATAGCCGCTGATTCTTCCCGGGTCAGGAAAATACCGGACAACGTCTCAAACGAAGCCGCCGCGAGCCTCGAGCCGCTGGTGGCCGCAATCCACGCCGTCCGTCTTGGAAACGTGAAGGTATCGGATACCGTCGCTTTTATTGGCGCGGGGCCTATCGCCCTCTTTATGATCCAGCGGGCAAGACAGGCCGGCGCGAGGGCCGTCTATGTCTCGGAGATCAGTGAGAC
>CAZHXC010000093.1:0-9006 GCA_964536145.1 uncultured Spirochaetales bacterium
GACGGCGAGCCGATGAGCCCGGTCTGGCTCGGCATCATGATGGCGGTCAACCTGGTACTCGACTACTTTTTCATTTTCGGAATAGCCGGATTGCCCGCCATGGGTATCCGCGGTGCGGGCTATGCCACGGTCATAGCCGCAGCGTGCTCCTGTTTCTTTTACATCGGCCTTGCATTCAGAAAGAAATACGATCGGCAATTTAGAACTTTGAGCGGCTTTCGTTTCAACGGCGCACTCATAAAACGAATGATCAGATTCGGCCTGCCCTCAGGGATGCAGTTTCTTATCGATGTATCCGGATTTTCGGTATTCATCCTGCTCGTTGGTACGATAGGCGCCGATGAGCTTGTCGCCACGAGCATCGCCTTCAATATAAACACCCTCGCGTTCATGCCGATGATCGGCTTCGGCATAGCCATTTCGGTTGTAGTGGGACAGTTCCAGGGAGAGGACAAACCCGAATCGGCGGAGAGGAGTGTTTATTCCGGGGCTCACCTGTGCTTTCTCTATATGACTCTCATCGCTGTAAGCTACGTCGCATTCCCGCGGATGTATATCGCCGCTTTTGGCGCAAAAGCCGATCCGGTTGCTTTCGAGGAGATAGCCCGATTTATTACGATACTGTTGCGATTCGTGGCAGTATTTACCCTGTTCGACACGATGAATATCGTATTTGCCTCCGCCCTCAAAGGTGCGGGAGACACCAGGTTTGTCATGATGATGATCGTGATACTCTCGATAGGAGGCCTCACGATACCAAGCATCGTCGTCATTGCCCTTCTCGATGCGAGCATCTTTGCAGCCTGGTATATCGTGTCGGGTTACATCATCATCCTCGCCATCAGCTTCCTGTTGAGATTTCTCACGGGAAAATGGAAAACCATGAAAGTCATCGAGAAAGGTGAAGCAGCTATCCCGGTGAAGCTGCCCGCCGCACCGGTGTCCGAGGTGGAGGTATAGCGCGCGCTACGTGAGACCTTTGAGCTTCTCCGGTGTCGCCTCTCCGAGGAGCATCTTGCAGATGTTCTTGTATCCTACTTTCCGGTGCTTCTTAAACAGAGCGGCAAACTCTTCATATGGTTCCGGGTGGCTTTGTTTGAGTGTTTCCAAATCAGCGGCCACCGCCTGCAATTCTTCAAGCGTAGCGATCGATGGCATTTCATCCTCCTTCAGGTGATCTTGTACATGATTAACGAAAAGATTTCTATTCCGATTCAAGCTCCCGACGCCGGCGGGCTGCCTCAAGAGCGCAAACCGCGGCAAATGCCATACAAGGGGGACATCGAGACAGCCGCGCCAATTTGACCGCAGGTGCCGGCTCGAGTAAACTTCAAGTATCGGATATGGGAATCGAGCTCGCTCTCTACAGCGTATTTCTCCTCCTTCTACGGTGGCTGTTCTATCTTACACCGAGAAGAAAGCACATAGCCGCGTACGCTTTGAAAGCAGCCCTGGAAATCGGTCTGTTCATACTCCTGTACCGCACACGCCTCGAAATCATCCTGGCTATTTGCGGGCTCCTCATCCTGCTCAACGTATTCTGCTACGTGATAGAATCAAGGGTATCGCCGGCGGACGGCAAGTCGCGTCTACAAAGCCTCGAGCTGTACATCGGGCTTGTGGTTTACGCCGCCGCATTGGTTATCGTTTTTCTGTCCGGAAATATCGACGGTTTTTCGCGAATAGCTGTGGATACAGCGGGTGGACGACTGGTTACAAACCCGCGGTATTTCTACGCCGTAGCCGGAGGGTTTTTGGCGGTCACCGAGGCGGAGCATTTTGCGAGGTTTCTCAGAATGAAATTCTCGGCAGATGGCAGCGGGGAGGTCAGTTCAAACGGCCTTCACCAGGCAGCCGGTTTTGGCGAACGTGCTGTCGTGATAATCCTCATTCTCCTTTCCCAGTTTATTGCCGCAGGTATTGTCATCGCGGGCAGGTTCGTATCCACATCATTCTCCTCCGAAAAACATGGCCACCCTGCCCTGACCACCCTCTCACTCGCCTGGGCGCTCGCCGTTGCTCTCGGGTTGCGAACCCTCTTTTAGCGTCGGGGCGATCACACGGTTTACCTCATCCACCACAACCGCATGTGCGTACTCAGGTGTAAGCAGCCGCCTGTAGCCGTTGGTGGCAAACCGCTGCCCTGCAAAGAGTACCGTCCCTTTATCGGTACCGCTCCGGATTACTCTGCCGGCGGCCTGCAGCACTCTGTTCATTCCCGGATAGGTATAGGCAAAGAGGAACCCCTTCCCGAATTTCTCATCGTAATATTCCTTCATGAGATTCTTCTCATCGCTTATCGGTGGCATTCCTACTCCCACAATGACGACGGCTACGAGACGCTCGCCGACAAGGTCTATCCCCTCGCCAAACACACCGCCGAGAACGGCAAACGCGAGAACTCCTTCCGGATGATCTGCAACAAAAGACTCGAGAAAATCCTTTCTGCCCAAGTCATCCATACCCCGCCGCTGCGCCAGTATCTCCAGGTTCGGCTTCTGGGCCGTGACGGCGGCCAGTACCATCTCGAGGTATTCGTACGACGGAAAGAAGAAGATGCAGTTTCCCCTGCCGGAAAATGCTTCAACATACTCGGCCAGCGGGTCAAGAGATTGCTCGCGGTCCCGGTACCGGGTGGAGAAACGTGGATCGATAAACACCTCGAGATTCTCTTTGGGGAACGGGGATTGGAGACTCAAGGTTTGTACATCCTCGCCGCCGTCTAAGAGCGATGTAAAGTAATCAAACGGTGTGAGCGTCGCCGAAAAGAAGACGGCAGCCCAGCAGGCATCGGTTTTTTCCCGGAGCATTCCGGAAGGATCGATGCAGCGGATAGTGGCCAAAACATCACTGCTCCGGTTTTCGGCGTACGATCTGTGTCCCGGCCCTGCAATCCCGCGAATGAGAGAAAAGCGAAAGAGGTTTCTGTACAGATCGCTTACTTCTTGGGGAATTGCCTCACCGGCCAATCCGGAAAAATACTCACCAAAGAGCTCGAGAGCTTCCTCCACTTTCTCGGCAAGGTCGTTGTCGATTTCATCGGCCACCCAGAAATTCCGCCCCTCCTCTTTCATCGTCTTTCTCAAGGCAATGAAATAGGTGTTTAGTGATTTCAGGCTCTTGACAAGCGCCGGATTTCCGGAAGCATCAACTCCCCTGACCGCCTGAAGCACCAATTTCTTTCGTATTCCGGCGGAAAACATCTCCATCGCCCGGTCTACGAGGTTGTGGGCCTCATCGATGAGGAGGACAATCCCGCCGGGATCGCCCTCGAGAAAGAATCTTCGCAAGTATACGGTAGGATCAAACACGTAATTGTAATCACAGATAATCACATCCGAAATCAGTGCTATATCGAGGGACAGCTCGTAGGGACAGAGGGAGTGCTTTTTTGCAAGCGCTTCAATCACCTCGCGGGTATAGGCCGCACCGCCGTCATTGTGCACCTCATCCAGTGCATCGGGAAGCCGCCCGTAGTAGCCATCTGCGAACGGACAGCCCGCCGGCTCACAAATCTCCAGGCTGAGGAAACATATTTTCGCCTTTGCGGTTATGGTGACCGAGCGAAGCAGCCCGCCTGCGACGCGTATGCGTTGCAGACATGCCTCCGCGTTTGCCTGCGCGGTGGTCCGGGCAGAAAGATAGAAGATCCGGCTGCAAACTCCTCGGGCCATACTCTGCAGCGCCGGAAAGATTGCGGCGACGGTCTTTCCGATCCCCGTAGGCGCTCTCACAAAAAGTTTTTCCTCATTCCCGATTACATCGGTAACCGCCTCCATAAACTCCTGTTGCCCCGCTCTCGGCTGCGGAAAGGGAAAGGGAGTTGCGATGATCGAGCCGTTGCGCTCCTCCTCCCATTGCATGAGTTGACGTAAATGATCGACGTAACCTCCAACAATCGTCCTGAAATAGGCTTCGAGCTCACCCGCCTCAAAGAGATAGGCAAAGATCCGCTCCGCACCGCTTGCAAAGTGGATATAGGTGAGATGCACTCGCACCTGCTCCGTCCCGGTGATCTTGGCGTACATCGCCGCATACAGCTTGGCCTGGGCAAGATGCACGTCTTTGGGTGACAGGTCGCCGGGCTGCGAAATTGTCGACTTGATTTCTTCTATTATTGGGATTTGATCCGGGACCGTCGCACAGGCCCCCATATCGGTGACCGCTGTCGCTGAGAGCCCGCCGGAAAACAAGCCGTCAATCCGTCCCCTGACAAGGAGCCGTATATCACCGGCGTCATAGTTGAGCTCGAGGGGGACTTCCACCTGGTACCCGGGTGGCCGTGTCTCCTGCACCTGCTTGTGTATTCTTATCCCTTCACGTTCGAGCTTTCGCACACGCGATTGGGTCTGAATGCTTCCTCCGGGATGGGTAAACTCGGCAAGTGTCCTCGCAGAAACGGTGTACATGTGGCGCCCCATTCTATATGAAATATGTCGCGATTCCTATTGCAAAGATCGCCGGGCATATCTATATTTAGGTTTCCTAACTATCTTTCCGGCCCAGCCAGCCGGTAACAGAGGAGTGAGTGTGTTTAAAACCAGTTCGCCCGTTTCACAAAAACTCATGGACGCATTCATGCGATTCCGCACACTGCAGCATCATCACCGGCCCGTGGGTGGTCTCCGGCAGAGTGAGTTTTGGATGCTCGCGACGCTAAAGAAGGCGGAACTCTCAAACGAGTGTGGGATGCGGGTTTCTGATCTGGCTGAAAGACTCGATGTCGCCACACCAACGGCTACCCAAATGGTCAAACGCCTCGAGAACGCCGGCTATCTGGAACGTCACCGGTCAAAAACGGACAGACGGATCGTCCACGTGTTACTGACAACAAAAGGATCGGAGTATATGGAAAATGCGCATAAACAATTCGTCAGCAGGTTTGAAGCGGTGGTCAATCATCTCGGCGAGGAAGACAGCGCCCTCCTCGCCAGGCTTCTCAATCGAATAACCGATTTCTTGAAAGAGTATAGGCAGAAAGAAACTGAAGGAGGCCATGCGTGATAAAACTCTTCAGATACCTAAAGCCGTACCGCCTGTTGATTGGTGCCGTTCTCGTGCTGACATTTCTTCAGGCGATGTCGCAGCTTTACCTTCCCAATGTGATGTCCAACATCGTGGATACAGGAATCGTCAATGGCGATACGGGGTATATATGGCGACAGGGCGGATTGATGCTCCTCATCGTCACCGGCGGCGGCTTGTGTATCGTCGGCGCAAGTTACTTTGCAGCGCGCACAGGCGCCGGGTTTGGCCGCGATATCCGGGCTCGTCTGTTCAAGCGCGTTGAGAGTTTTTCTCTTCACGAGTTTGACACTTTTGGTACGGCGTCCCTGATAACCCGCGGGACCAATGATATCACCCAGGTGCAAATGGTAACGGTTATGATACTGCGCCTGCTGGTAATGGCGCCGATGATGGCAATCGGCGGCATCATCATGGCCCTGCAGAAGGACGCAAGGCTTTCACTGCTCATCGTGGTAATCGTGCCGGTTCTCGGACTGTTGACCTTACTCATAGCCGGGAGGGTCATCCCGTTGTTCAAATCGATACAGGTAAAAGTCGACAATTTGAACCGCGTGTTGAGAGAGCGGTTGACGGGTGTTCGAGTTATCCGCGCATTCAACCGGGTAGAACACGAAAAGGGACGGTTCAACGAGGCAAACGCCGACCTGACCCAAACCGCCATAAAAGCATATCGTATTATAGCAGTGGCGATGCCTGCCATGATGATCATGATGAACCTGACAACCGTGGCGATCATCTGGTTCGGCGGCATACGGATAGACTCGGGCGCCATGCAGGTGGGGGATCTGATGGCGTTTATCCAGTACGTCATGCATATCATGATGGCACTCATCATGGTGACGATGATGTTTGTCATGATTCCCCGTGCGTCCGCATCGGCCGCGCGAATAAACGAGGTACTGGCACAGGCTCCTGAAATAACCGATCCGGAACACCCGGTGTCGAGCGGCAAGAGAAGAGGCTTTCTGGAGTTTCAGGATGTCACCTTTTTTTACCCGGGCGCGGAGGCGCCGGCCATCTCAAACATAAGCTTTGCAGCAAAGCCCGGAGAAGTGACGGCGGTTATCGGAGGCACCGGTTCCGGAAAATCAACGCTCGTCAATCTCATACCGCGGTTTTATGACGCACAAAAGGGCTCGATACTTGTTGACGGGGTGGACGTGCGGCACATGAGCCAGGCCGATCTGAGAGGCAAGATCGGCTATGTACCGCAACAGGCCGTGCTATTCTCCGGAACCATAGCCGACAATATCCGCTACGGGAAGGATGACGCCACCATCGACGAAATACGTCATGCCGCGGAAACCGCGCAGGCTACGGAGTTCATTGAGTCGACCGAAGAGCGTTACGATTCGCTCGTGACCCAGGCGGGAACGAACATCTCAGGCGGACAGAAGCAACGGTTATCTATTGCGCGGGCGCTTGTTCGCAAACCGGAAATATATATTTTTGACGATACATTTTCCGCCCTCGATTTCCGGACCGATGCACGACTGAGAGACGCGCTTCGACACGAAACCACAGGCTCGACGGTGCTGATAGTGGCGCAGCGGGCCGCCACCGTGATGGATGCCGACAGGATCATTGTCCTTGACGAGGGAAAAGTTTCGGGTATCGGCACACATGAGGAGCTTATGAAGAATTGCGAAGTGTACCGCGAGACGGTGCACTCCCAGCTCTCGGTGGAGGAACTTGCATGAGCAAACAAGCTAACGGTCCGGTGCGTGGCCCGATGCGCGGTCCCGGCGGACACATGATGATCCCGGCGGAAAAGCCGAAAGACTTCAAAGGCACCTTCCGGCGGCTCATGAAATATCTCGAACCGAGAAAACTCGCGCTCATGGCCGTGTTGGTGACCGCCATTTTGAGCACGGCCTTCAACATCATCAGTCCAAAAATCCTCGGGCAGGCGACCACCGAACTGTTCCGCGGGATGATGAGCAGGATGACCGGCGCATCCGGTGGTGGTGTCGACTTTGACCAGATTCTTCGTCTCGCCGTCATTCTGGCCGGGCTCTATGTTGTGAGCGCCACGTTTCTCTACGTCCAGCAGTACATCATCGCAGGTGTAGCGCAAAAAACCGTCTACGATCTTAGGGAAGCTGTAAGCGCCAAGCTGGCCAGATTGCCGCTTGAGTTCTTTGACTCCAGGACACACGGGGAGGTTCTGAGCCGCGTGACAAACGATATCGATCTGATCAGCACCACGCTTCAGCAGAGCGTTTCACAGATAATCACCTCCGTCGTGATGCTCATCGGCGTCACAGTGATGATGCTCTCGATAAACTGGGTGCTGACCCTGGTCACCATGACCGCTCTTCCTGCCACGATTCTTCTTCTGCGGCCTATCATCAAAAGATCCCAGCGCTATTTTGCGGAGCAGCAGCGTGTACTCGGCAATATGAACGGCCACATCGAAGAGATGTACGGCGGTCACAGGATCGTAAAGGCGTACGGGAGAGAGGAAAAATCTATCACCAGGTTTGACGGCATAAACGAGAATCTCTACCGGGCGGGGTGGAAGGCCCAGTTCATCTCAGGCATCATCATGCCGTTGACTATGTTCGTAAACAATATCGGCTATGTCTTTGTATGCGTCATCGGTGGCATTCTCGTAACGAGAAAGGCAATTCAGATCGGTGATGTCCAGGCGTTCATCCAGTACGCGCGCCAGTTCTCACAACCGATACAGCAGACCGCTACCATTACGAATGTTCTCCAGTCTACAATTGCTGCGGCTGAACGGGTCTTTGATATCCTTGATGAAGAAGAAGAGAGCCGGGTCGATGCGCCGCTGAAGCTCGAAGCGCCGATTGGTGATGTCCGGTTTGAACATGTCGATTTCAGCTATGAGGAATCAAAGCCTCTGATAGAGGATATGAATATCGATGTTCGCTCCGGGCAGACAATCGCCATTGTCGGGCCAACGGGGGCAGGAAAGACAACGCTTGTCAATCTTCTCCTGCGTTTCTACGAGATAAGAGAAGGACGGATCACCGTAGATGGCGTGGACATCCGGGACATCGACCGCGGGGACCTGCGGGGTATGTTCGGTATGGTGCTGCAGGATACCTGGCTCTATAAGGGCAGCGTGCGTGACAACATCGGATACGCAAAGGACAATATCTTAGAAGAAGAAATCGTTCGGGCGGCGGACACGGTTCACGCAGATCATTTCATCAGGACATTGCCCGACGGTTATGACACCGTGCTCAACGAGGAAGCGAGCAATATATCTCAGGGCCAAAAACAGCTTCTCACCATCGCAAGGGCGATCCTTGCCGATCCTGCGATACTGATTCTCGATGAGGCGACAAGCAGCGTAGACTCGAGGACCGAAATTCTTATCCAGCGTGCGATGAATGAGCTCATGAAAGGCAGAACGAGCTTTGTCATCGCCCACCGGCTCTCGACTATCAGGGACGCAGACCTTATTTTAGTAATGAATGAAGGCTCGATCATCGAAACAGGAACCCACAAAAAGCTCCTCGAACAGGGCGGATTCTACGCCGAGCTGTACAACAGCCAATTCAGAGGAATCAGGGCAGGCGGTAGCGCGGGGTAAAACGGTGCGCAGAACTTACAGCCGAATGCGCAGGAGGCTGTTTTTCGCATTCGGGTTCGTTATGCTCGTCCTGGGCATAATCGGGCTTTTCCTGCCCATACTGCCAACCACCCCGTTTCTGCTTCTGACCGCCTGGGCGTGGATGAACAGCTCGGCCCGTTTTTACACCTGGCTCATAAACAGCAGGGTGCTCGGTACCTACATAGAAAATTATAGAGAGAAGAGAGGCATCACCCTACTCCACAAAACTATCACGCTCACCCTACTCTGGATCGGTATCGCGTACGCGGCGTTCTTTGTTTCCGACCGCCTCTGGCTTACCGTGTCGCTCCTCGTAATCGCCGTCGGCGTCTCCATCGACCTGTTGATGCTGAAAACACTGCCCGTGGAGAGGAAGCCGGACCGGCTGCCGC
>CAZHXC010000094.1:0-7282 GCA_964536145.1 uncultured Spirochaetales bacterium
GCCCACTGTTTTGAGTACAAGGAAGAATCGCAGCTTGCGCTTCTCATCTCGGGTCTCGACATAGACGGTGTTTCGCTCTTCAGCCTGGAAACGCTCGAGAAAATCAATACCGGTGACTGGAGAATAAAGGGAGAGGTGGTCTCCATCGAAGCGGCCATCGGTTTTTCGGTTTTTTCAGGAGGAGAGACCGCCGAGCAACTTCTCGAACAGGCGGAGAACCTGCTCGAGATGCAAAAGGTGTAGCGATGCCCGACGACGGTTTTTCATACCTGCTGCAATCACAGAAACTCTATAGGCCCATAACCCCCATGGCGGCCCTCAAAGCTGTGGAGACGGGGCTGCTACCCGACCATGCGTTCGTCTATATGGCCAATTCGGCTCATCCCCTTTTTGAGGAACCTGTGGACATCACTGCGATCGAGCGCACGCTTTCACGGAAGGATAACGACCTCTCGACAAACCGTCTCTTGGTGCAGATTCTCGAACGGCTTCTGGAGAACCGGGACAGCGAGATAGCCCTTTTTGCAGCCGAGAGCATTAACGCCATCGAGAACATGTACAACGAGAGAATCGAGAACCTGAAGAGCAGATTCGACACGGAGAACGATCCGGCGCACCTCCGCAGCATCGCTACCCAATTCTATGAGCTTGCGCTGATAAATGAATCGAGGGCATCAATCTATAACTTTTATCTATTTGAAGCCTATTCATACATGAAGCGCTACGGCTCCGTCTCCCGGTTTAACCGGGACGACGTGAAGTTTTCGCTGCGTATCATGATAAGTCTGAAGTCCCTCAAGCTCGCACGGCGGGTCATTGTCCAGGCGCTCAACCGTTTTCCTGAAGACTATGAACTACTGCTGCTCGCCGCGGAAATCGAATACCACAGAAAGAACTTCAAACAAGTTTTTACACTCTTCCACAGACTGAAACAGGAGTGGGAGAACCTGGCCCCGGAAGACCGGGAATCCTACTCAATCTGGATTTCGGATCAGTGACTATGAGGCAAAGGGTCCGCGTTTGCATCGTGTTGGAAGGTTCATACCCGTTCATCACCGGCGGGGTGTCCGCCTGGGTTCACGATTTAATTATTAACCTGCCTGAAGTGGAGTTTGCCCTGTACACGATTTCTCCGGAGGCGGACCAGGAACTGCGCTACGAATTGCCGCAAAACGTCGTGGACCACCAGGACATTGTCTTGAGCACTACCCCCGTCGGAGGGAAACTGCCGCACAGGAAACACGTGCTTTCCCAGATTGATGACATTCACGCAAAAATGTTCAGCGGCCGTGATGCGGATTTGACAAAGCTGTTCAGCTCGATGCCCGAGGGGTGTTATCTCCACTCCGATGCGGTTCGCTCCGATCCCGGGTGGAGGCTAATAACCGATATGAACAGCAAACGGAATCCACTCTACCCTTTTACCGACTATTTCTGGGCGTGGAAATCCGCACACGATATGCTTTTTACAACATTGGGGAGCACGCCGCCCAGGGCGGACATCTACCACGCCGTCTCAACCGGATTTGCGGGGATTGCGGCGTTGGCCGCCAAAATACGGCATGGAAAGCCGTTCCTCCTTACCGAGCATGGGCTCTACCACAAAGAGCGCGAGATGGAAATTCGGAAATCGAATCTGATACGCGGCTATCAGCGCGACATGTGGATCAACATGTACAACGCTCTTTCAAAGATCTGCTACAAGAGCGCCGACCTCATCACCGCACTCTTTGAAGAAAACCGGCGCAAGCAGCACGAATTGGGCGCCTCTCCGTCCAGCACCTTCGTTGTGCCGAATGGTATCGATGTAGAGCGATTTTCGATAGAGAGAAAACCGAAGAAGGACGGATTCCACATCGGGCTCGTGGGACGGGTGGTACCGATAAAGGACATAAAAACCTTCATTGCCACCGCAAAGCTCGTGCTCGACAGAATACCCGAGGCGGAGTTCCACTGCATCGGTCCGACCGACGAGGACCCGGCGTATTACGAAGACTGCAAACTTCTCGTGCAAAATATGAAGATTGAAGACCGCTTCCACTTCACGGGACGGCAAAATGTGCTCGAGTACTACTCCTTTCTTGATGTGGTGATGCTCACGAGCGTGCGCGAGGCCCAGCCACTCGTTATTCTCGAGGCATACTGTGCCGGTATCCCGGTAGTGGCTACAAGGGTGGGGAATATCCCTGAAATGCTCGATTACGATGAACGGTTGGTTGTCCCTTCAAAGGACTCCGGCGCCCTCGCTGAAGGAGTCATCTTTCTCCACGACAATCCGGCTGAAGTGGCGCAGATGAAAGAGCGCAACAGACGCAAGGTGCTTAACCTGTACAACAAGGAAGAGTTGCATCAACGCTTCAGAGAGATGTTCACACAGCTCGCGTCCAAGGCGGATGTTGCGGCCGGGGCTGGTGCGACTGGCGGGGCCGGCGCGGGCGCGGGTGTTGCGGGTGGAGCGGGCGCGCCTGGTGGGGCCGGCGCTGCGGGCGCGGCCGGTGCCAACGCGGCGGGCGCTGCCTCCGGGGAGCCGGGCTGATGGCTGGAATCGGCTTTGAGCTCCGCAAAGTCATCAGCAAGGGCGGGCTCGGTTCCTTTCTGAAAGCAGCGTTTTCCGGTGTGATGATCGTCGCCGGCCCGTGGCTCTTCTCGATTGTCGGTATTACCCTCATTCAGAGGATCATCGGTACCTACGCCGGTGAAGGCATGCTCTTCTCCGCCACGGTTATCTACAGCTACGCCTGGTCACTGATCCTCTTTGGCGGGCTGCACTTGATCTACACCAGGATAGTGGCGGATCTCCTCTTTCTGAACAGACAATCCGAAGCGGCGGGCACACTGGTCTTCTTCATCATCCTCATCGGCGTAATTGCACTGGCAATCTCGGTTCCGGTCTACTTCCTCATCGGCTCTTCAGTTGACAACCAACTGCTTTACCGTGGTGCGGCGATACTCCTCTTTCTCACGGTCAACATCGTATGGGTGTTGATGATATTCATCACGTTGCTCCGGCGCTACCTGCTGATTCTGCTCATCTACGCCGGCGGAATAGGTGTTGCCGTTGTCCTGGTGAGGCTTCTGAGCGCCGATTATGGCGTCGCCGGATCGCTGTTCGGTTTCGCCCTCGGCCATGTTGTCATTGCCGTGACTCTCTCGCTGCTTGCCTTTTCTTCGTACAAACCCCAATCCGTCTCCCGCGGGTGGCATAATCTGAAAAGTTACATTTCCCGGTTTGGGACGCTGTTCGCCACCGGATACTTCTATAACTGGGCCATCTGGGTAGACAAGGTGATTTTCTGGTTCACACTGGGCGATGAGGTTTCCGGGACGGTTTTCAGGCTCTACGAGGCGTACGACCTTGCGGTATACTTCGCCAATCTCTCAATGATACCGGGGCTGGTATATTTCGTTATTATTTCAGAGACAGGCTTTTACGTGCAGCTCCGGAAGTTTCTCCTCACGCTGGCAAAAGGCACCTATGCGGAAATCCAGGGGAGAAAAAGAACGCTTCTCTCCGGCGTGCAGACCCACCTTGGCCGGCAGTCGCTCTTCCAGTGCATCTTTACAGTCGGGTTGATTTTTCTCGCACCCGCGATAGCCGAAATCTTTGCCGCGAACAGTGTGACGCCGCTCACCATCCGGGTGGTCCTTGCAGGTGTCTTTCTTCACTTTCTCTCGCTGACGATCATGAACTACCACTTCTACTTCGAGTTTTTCAGCCACGCGCTTATTCTTTCAATTATTTTCTTTGCCGTGAACGCCTGCCTGACTTTGCTCATGGTCTTTGGGCTGCTTCCGCTTATTCCCGGAGTCGGTTACGCCGGTGGTGGTTTCTGTTCCGCCCTCTATGCGTATCTGGCGATATTTGCCACCGGAAAGAAGTTCGACAGGCAAATCCTCGCAAAATCAAGCGGTGTGTGATGGGGTGCGCGGACCAAAGTCGAGTTACCAGCTGAGCGAGTACTCGATATCGTTTTCGAGGGTCAGGACTTCGACAAGAGGAATGAAGAAGACCGCCGTGCCGTTTCTGATTTCACCGCCCTCGACTCCGGAAACCGCACTCTCGGCAGTGACCCGCACTTGGACTCCTGAGTCTTTGACAAACTCATCAACACTCGTGTCATCCAAGTAGTCTTCGAGCGCATAGGTGAGCACCTCAAGATACTCATCCCGCGGCATGAAGTCGCCCTCGGCGAAGGGGAGCAGGACCGTCAGTGGGCTGTCGGCTTGAATGAACAAACCGGATACACGATAGAAGTTCTCCCGCGTGAGGCGAAGGGTCAGTTTTTTGCGTCCATTCTCCGCCGTTAGCGTGAGGGGATGATCATCCGATTCCGATACAGGGGGGCCGTCTTCACCGTGAGCCGACGGCTCGAGCAACTCCCGCACATCATCAAACCGTACCGATATGCGGAGGGTGTCAATATCATTGGTTTCTATCGATTCGAGCTCAACGCCCTGACGAGCTTGAAAAGAGTGCTCTATCGCTTTGAGGTCAAACGGACCCTGCGGGTTCTCTTCTTCACCGCTGAAACTCTGTGAAATATCGGTCATGTATCTGACCGCCACCGGATGAAGCGTTATGAGGAGTTCGGCACGGCCGGAAGCGTCGTCATTGAGCTCAACGCTCGTTTCAACCGAGCAGGAAGCGATGAGGAGAATTAAGAGGAGGAGCGAAAGTAAACAGGATAACTTCATAGGCTGTTGCCTGCAAATGTAGATACAGGTTGATGAAAGGTCAACGGGCATGGTACGGCCTTGCCGGCCGCGCCAAAGCGCGCCAAATTGTGGCGCCTTGCATAATCTGCTACAGTGTGGATATGAAAGGTGTTATTGTCGCCGCCGGATACGGTACGCGGTTTCTGCCGGTTACTAAAACCGTCCCGAAGGAGATGCTCCCCCTCGTCACCAGACCCGCAATCGATTTTGTAGTCGAGGAGTTCGAGAGATCGGGCATCACCGAGGTCCTTATCATCACTTCGAGAAGGAAGAAGACCCTCGAAGACTACTACGACAGAGAGGTTGAGCTCGAATCGGTTTTTACCGAGCAGGGCGCAGAGGAGAAGCTCGAAAAAATCGGTACGAAAGACCTTCACATCTTCTTCGTACGCCAACAGCGGATGCGGGGTACCGGTCACGCATTGCTGCAGGCCCGACCGTTTCTGGGAAACGAGCCGTTTGTTGTCGCCTATCCTGACGACCTCCATTTTGGCGAAGTGCCGCTCACCAGGCAGTTGATCGAGACCTACGAGGAGACAGGCTGCACCGTATTAGCCACCGTGCACGATCCTCCAAGGCTCAACGATTACGCGGTGCCGAAGCTCGATGCAGACGGCATCCACGTGCTCGACCTCGTGGAGAAGCCCGCGCCCGGGACCGAAATGAGCAGAGAAGCCTCCATCGGCAGATTTCTCTATACCGGCGATTATCTCGAAAGGCTTGCAGAAGCATACGCGGAGTTTTCCAGTGGCGGAGAGTTTTATCACGTCGAGGGAATCAAAAAGCAGATAGAAGAGAGAAAGGTTGTCATAAAGAGGCTCACCGGGACACGGGTTGACACCGGCACTCCCGAGGGCTATCTGCAGGCGCTGGTACATTACCTGTCGTTACACCCTGCGCTGATGAACGTGCTGAAAAAAGAGATGGAGAAATACGATCATCCGTGAGCTTCCTGCATACGTGTTAAGACACCTCGGAGCGCTTAGGAGCGACGCTGCCGGGGGGATAGCTCGACGGAGTGTGCGGCACACTGATACACGGATGGGTAGCGTACCCCGGAAACCGCGGCAGCTATCTCAGGTGTACCCGCCAGCCTCCGCGTGATATCATCACGGCGTGGCTGAGATTACCCAAACGCGCCTTGCGGCCCTTTTATCCTGCCTCATCTTCTTCGCCGCCGGATCTTCCGCCGCGGCCGATGAAATACACTTGAAGAACGGTGATTATATCTCCGGATACATCGTCTCAATAGATGAAGAGACTGTTGTGATACGGACCTCCTATGGTGAGCTCACCATCGACAGATCCCAGGTTCTGTCGGGCACGTTCACAACGGAAGAAACGATTTCTCTCGAGGGATTGGAAATTGAGCTGCTATTTGGAAACGATACGAGTTTTGAGCAAAACTCCAATTTGACAATCATCGAGCACGGCGTGGTGCCGGCAACCGGAGCGGACGGGTTACCTGACTCGGCAATTCGCTCGAGCGGAGACGGCAATTATATCGAGCTTTCCGGCTCACCGGGACTCGACTCCGCCGACAACCTCACGGTTTCCTTCTGGATCTATCCAAAGGAATCAGAAAGACTTCAATACGTGTTCTCGAAATGGGACGTTTCCACAGACGGTGAAGCCGACGGGAAGTTCGCCGTAGGCTTTCGGAACACCTTGCTGTACATCTATCTGATGGACCCGGACAGGAACTATCATTTTCAGAGCTTTGAGAACGCCGTCCCTGCAGGAAAGTGGACACACCTGGCTGTGGTATTAAAAGACGGTTTGACAACGGTGTATCAAAACGGCGCCTTGCTGGACAGAGGTGAAGTTCCGGTTTCCACGCTCCGCGACTCATCCGTACCGCTCTATGTGATGACCGCGAAAGCGTCAACCGAGGACCGCTGGTCCCGATACAATCTCAACGGTATGCTCGACAATCTGCGGATCTACTCGCGGGCGCTGGGCGAATCGGAAATAGCCGATCTTGCCTCGGAGCTGTGAGCGTCTGCCGCACTGTACGCCTTCACGCGGCCTTCAAGACTCCCCATAAGCCCTCGCAAGAGCTTCATACCGCTCGGCCTCATCGTTCTTGCCCCGCTTTCTCGCGCCGTTAGCGTAGATGGCGCATTTCCGTGACAGCTCGCCGGTTGCACGTGCCTGATTGCCGCCGCTGAAATATCCCGATTCCACGAGCTCCAACAGCGCGTGTATTCGAAAGATCTCGATCTGACCGTATTTGGATGAGAGCTGATCCTCATGACCGCCACGTTTCACGATGAGCGGTGTATCGATGTAACCCACACGCTCATCCGGTGTGATCCGCAGCCAGAGCTCGTAGTCCTCGGCTATTTCGAGATCCTCCCTGAAACCGCCTGATTCGACAAAAAGTGACCGCTCCATCACCACCGTTGAAGGGCCGATGATGCACTTTTGCAACGCGTCATCGAAAAGCATACCGTCACGCTTGTGCCGTTGTGACGCCTGCGAAACCACCTTCCCACCGCGGAGCCAGAGCTCCCTGCTGTGGGAGATGCGTGGTGCGGCCGGTTCGCGCATCAACGCCGTCTGA
>CAZHXC010000094.1:7292-8910 GCA_964536145.1 uncultured Spirochaetales bacterium
ACTTTCACTCCGTGGTTTCTCACCAGCCCGGGCATCCCGGTGTGGGTGACCCGGTGGTATGTGAATGAAGGCGGGGCGTGTTCCTCAACCTCAGGAGTAGGGCGCACGCCGCCGTCGGTCACCAGAGGCACCGCGCTCATGTCCGGCTCGAGCCCTTCCATCCCGATATTGCGCGCTCCATCGGTAGAGCCGTCATCCACCACAATAAGCTCGAAATCCCGGTAAGTCTGGCAGAGAACCGACGCGACCGCCTGGCGGAGCATCCGGTAACGGTTGTAGACGGGGATAATTACCGATACCACGGGCTTGCACTGCGTTGACGAGTCTCCAGGAACGAGTATCAATTCGAGGGTGCCTCCATTCCGGTCCCGGTATTTGCCGGTGCGGCCTAATCCGGGGCAGCTACCGCATTTTAGACATAAACCGCCGCAAGGTGTATATTCTCTGTGGTATGATCGCTATGTTCCGCAACCCCAGGAAAACAGTGCTGTATTATGCAGGTTTGTGTGCGATATTCGCCGCGGCGGTGATCGCTTTATCAAGCTGCGAACAGGATCCAACCATACTCACAGAATACGAAGGTGTGAACCTGATCGCCAACAAGGGTTTTGACAGCCCGGATTGGGTGCCGGACCAGGGTTCCACGTATATGCTATTCGAAGAGGCGACCGGTTTCGATCCTCCGGCGGATGCCGCCGGCGCGGCAGTGTACAGGCTGGAGATCAAGAACCTTGTCACCGACGGCGAGTTTGAGGAAAACATCGTCGGTGGTGCTTCTGCAGACGCCTGGACCGCAACAGGAGCACCGGGAGCTGCCGCAGAAGTAGCTCAAATCCCGGACTTTGAGGGGAATTGCCTCTCTTTCGCGGTAACGCAGCCCACAGATACAGTAGAGTTCGACCTGACAACGATTTCCGACTACCGAGAGTATTCGGGCTACATAATACGCTTTGGATTGAAAGTATATGACGAAAAACAATACTGGTTCTACTTCCCATCGTACGATTCAGTCACATTTCAAGAAAATCTTCGCACCATCACCATAGAAGACTTATCTCGCCGGTACGAGTTCCCCGACGATTTTGCCCTTACTACTTCCGGTTATACCTCGACCCCGGGGCCAGATACTTTTTACATGACTCAGCAGGTCCAATCCGGTTATATCGATAATTTCCGGGTTATCCGTTCGGACATCCCGTTACGGCTTCGTATTACGCTTCCCTGGGCGGACGCGGAAAGACCCGAAAATCTCCCGCTGGTCTCAGGGTGGTACAAGTTCTCGGTATACGTAAAGAGTGACCCCGCGGCTGCCGGCACGCCAAACAGTTTTGCGAGCGGAGATGTCACCATCGGGGTGGAAAACAGCACCGCGGTGTTTCCGGAGATCGATTCATCTGTTTCCTTAAGCGATTGGACACAGGTGAGCACGGTGCTATTTGTGCAGATAAATACCCCGGCCAACACTGCCGAACACGTACTCGAACTCTCAGTGAGCCCAACGGATCTGAAATATGCAAACAGCAGAGACTCAGGATCACTGCTTATAACCGCGCCGTCTCTCGAGCTTCACGTATCGGACCCGACTACCTGACCACCAGTACCTTTCTGTATTCATCGA